>CAYHON010000001.1:0-21508 GCA_964358425.1 uncultured Candidatus Saccharibacteria bacterium
ACCGGCTCGATGATGATTCCTTTCACGTTCTGGATCCCACATCCAGCGCCGAACATCAGCGCCAGGAGCAGACTGCAGATAATCGTCGTGATTTTCATTTTACACCTTCCTTTTTTATCTCCCTTGGCTTGGTTTATGGCTTAGATATTCACTTTTAAGGTACTTATAACCTAATTATACACCAAAACAAGAAAAAAAGCAAGTTTTTAAAAAACTCTTTTTGACAGGCGGTTGGAGACGGGTATAATTAAATAATTATGGCTATTAAGAAAAGAGAGAACAAAAATAAATTTATTACCCTTAAGGACTTGGGTGAATTCACCGAGGAAGTTATTTTTCCAGGAGTTGAACGAATAGTAGAAGAGAAGCTGGAAGAGAAGCTGGAAGAGAAATTGGGCGTATTTAAAGTGGAGGTAGTTGAAGAAGTTGTTGAAAAGATTGAAAGAAGGATTATTGAGAGTAATGATAAGCTCGCAACCAAGATTGATATTTTGTCTAAAGAATTAGCCGCGCACGGATCTATTCACCACCGCGTGGAAACCCAGCTGGACGATCATGAAAAAAGAATCAAAACACTGGAAATAGCCAAAACTCGTAAATAAAAAATGAGAGACAATACCCTAAGTGGAGAGTAGGGATGAGCGATAACTTATCCACACCTTTGGTGTTTGACTATCCTTTTACTACGCGCTACTAATGGAGCCACCACTAGCGACTAGCTACTAGAAACTAGCGACTAGTAAACTCATGAACTCCGCCGAAGTAGCCAAAGCCATAGAATTGCTGGAAAAAAGCGAGCATCCTGCTTTGGTTCTTCCCCCCAATCCTTCTCTGGACGTCTTGGCCTCCGCCGAAGTTTTGCTTAACGTTTTAGAACAACTGGACAAAAAAGCGGGATTGCTTTCGCCCGCGCCTTCGCCAGATTTTCCGGAGGAGAAATATCTCCGGAAAATTTTCTCCGCCCTGCCTCCACCCCGAGAATTTATTATCTCCATTGATTCCGATAATACGTCCGTGGGACAGCTCCGCTACGAGAAAACCGAGAGCGGCCTGGAGGTGATTTTGTCGCCCAAATCCACTCCCATCAAAGAAAATTATCTGTCTTTCCGCGAAGGAAAGGTGCTTTGCGATTGTCTCGTGGCGCTCGGCATAGACGACCTGATAAACTCGGCGGAAAATTATGGGGTTACTCCGGATTTCTTTACGGAGACGCCGATTGTGAATATAGATTTTTCCGGAAAAAATAAAAATTACGGGGAGATTAACCTGCTTGATTCCAACCGTCTTTCGATAAGCGAGGTTGTCTATGATTTCATATCGTCCTGGCGGCCGGAAATACTGGACAGGGATTCGGCTACCTTGCTGCTGGCTGGAATTTTAGATCAGGGTGATACATTCCATTCTCCGGCCGTGTCAGCCGATATCCTGCTATCCTCCTCCGAGCTTTTGAGACTCGAGGCAAGTTATGTGGATGCCTTGCGCCTCGCCCAAAAAAGCAAACCTCTTTCCCTGCTGCAGTTTTACAGCCGAGCTATTATCCGTACCAAAAACGGCTCGGACGGATTTGTCTGGTCGTTTCTGACGGAAGAAGATTTTGAAAAAACAGGCAGAGGCGAAGACGATCTGGAGAAAACTTTCAGCAATCTTTCCCGCACCTTTCCTTCCCGGAAAATATTAGTCCTGTTGTGGCAGAACCGGGAGGAAAAAACAGTCCGAGCGTGGGTTTCCGCCGGCCCGGAACTGTTGGCGGCCATAGCCGAAAAGGAAGAAGGAACGATACAGGGCTCTTATCTGAAAATTGCAGCCAGGTTTTACTCCTTCCGCGAAGCTGAGGAGAAACTTGGTACTCTTTTCCGAGAAATTGTGTGATATAATGGACCGACAGCGTTTCTTTAATATCGTTATCCTGAGCGTAGTGCCGCCTCTGGCGGGAAGAATCTTAAAAACAGATTCTTCCTGCCTACCGCAGGCAGGCGCTTCGCTCAGAATGACCGTTTGACGTGATCCAATTCGACGAAGAAAAAACAAAACAAAAACTGGATATCCTGCGCCACAAAGAAGAGGAGGAGAGTATGGAATTGCTTTCCCAGAAATATAAAATACCCCACCTTGATTTATCAACCTTCCCGGTGGATGTGGAGGCAATAAAACTCGTCCCCCAAGACCAGGCCCAAATGGCGGAGCTGGCTGTATTTCAGATTATAGGTAAACAGCTTAAGATAGGAGTCCATAATCCCGGCAAGGACGAAACCAAAGCTACCGTAAAGGATTTAGAAAATAAAAATTATACCTGTTCTCTTTTTCTAGTCTCCCGTCACAGTTTGGAGCACGCCTGGGAATACTATAAAAAAATAGTACAGACCATCGACTCCACCGCCGGGTCCACCTCGGTGCATGCCTCAATGCTCCAAGAACTGCAGGGATCCGTAAGAAATTTGTCGGAAATAGCCGGCTTGATAGAAAAAACTTACGCCGCCGGGCGTATTTCCGAGGCTCTGGAAGTTTTGCTGGCGGCCGCCTTGGATGTGGGGGCGTCGGATATACACATTGAACCGCAAGAAGAATCGGCGCGCCTGCGCCTGCGGATAGACGGAGTTCTGCATGATGTGGCCCGGGTCCCAGTAAAATTTTTTCACCTTTTCCTTTCCCGCATCAAGCTCCTGTCCGAATTAAAACTAAACATCCACGACCAGGCGCAGGACGGGAGGTTTACCATCAAAACTCCGGACGGAGAAATAGAAGTCCGTACCTCTACCATCCCCGGACCCGACGGGGAGAATATAGTATTGCGCGTGTTGGATCCTAAAAACATAGGTGTAAAATTTGAAGCCCTGGGACTGCAACCCTGGGTGATTGAATTATTGGGCAAAGAACTCCAAAAACCCAACGGTATGATTCTGACCACCGGTCCCACCGGCTCGGGCAAAACCACCACCCTCTACGCTTTTTTGAAAAAAGTACAGAATCCGGAAATTAAAATAATAACCCTGGAAAACCCTATTGAATACCACCTGCCCGGCATTGAGCAAACCCAAGTATCCCCGGAAAAGGGATACACTTTCGCGGCCGGACTGCGCGCCTCCCTCCGGCAGGACCCGGACGTAATCCTGGTCGGAGAAATCCGGGACCAGGAGACAGCGGAGACGGCCATGCAGGCGGCGCTCACCGGACATTTGGTTTTCTCCACTCTGCATACCAACAACGCCGCCGGCACCATCCCCCGCCTGCTTGATTTGGGAGCTAAACCCTCGGTCATTGCCCCCGCCCTCAATGTGGCCATCGCCCAGCGACTATTGCGCAAACTCTGCCCGGCCTGCCGCAAAGCTACAGAAATCACACCTGAAACCAAAGAAAAAATAGCCAAAGAATTGGCCGGCTTTCCCCAAGGAATCCCCACTCCCAAACCGGAAGAATGGAAAATTTTTGAAAGCTCGGGAGACGGGTGCGAAAAATGCACCGGGGGCTATAAGGGAAGAATCGGTATTTATGAGATAATTATGATAGACGAAAAAATAGAGCAGCTTATTTTGAAGTCTCCCTCCGAGTTTGAAATACAAAAAGAAGCTTTGAATCAAGGGCAGATTAATATGCGACAGGACGGCTTGCTTAAAATATTGGCCGGCATTACGGATTTCAGCGAAGTGGAAAAAGCGGTCGGGTAATCCTTCGACAAGCTCAGGATAAATATATGGTGAGCCAGTCGAACCATTAAAAATTGCCTCCCGAGGTCATGGGCAATTACTCCGGTTCGGGAACACGGAGGTTAGGATTTCTTCCAGGCACAGGTCAGTAAGCGCGACAAGTCGAGAAACCACCCTGCCCTGGTTTAAAAATCCCCATTAAGGTTTTCATGCCTTAATTGCCCATGGCCTCAAGAGGCAATGGAAATGCTCTTTTTGTAAAAAACAATCCCCGTCATGATGATTTATGACACGGGCAAGCAAAAGAGGGGTTTGTCCCCTCCTATTGAACCACGTTAACCATAAAGTAGATTTTCCGAGTAAATGGGGTTTTTGTCAACCCAGTATATCAACCTCGGCATAGGCATTTCCTGGCTAGCCCCGTAGTTAATACTTAAGGTAACTTGTAAATTGACCCAGTAGATTTAAAAAGTCCGTTATCAAATGCCTATAGGCTAGCATAGCCGAGGTTGTATTACTGGGTCAATCTTTAATTAGCATTATATCAGATAAAAATGAATTTGTCAAATAAGCAGGTTTTGGTTGTCGACAAGGATCCGGAAGATAAGGTGATGAATTTGACTTTGCGTCCCAAAACTTGGGATGAGTATATAGGTCAAAATCTCCTTAAAAAGAACCTCAAAATACTGATTGAGGCGGCCAAAAAGAGAAATGAGCCGGTAGAGCACGTGCTTTTGAGTGGCCCGGCGGGACTTGGTAAGACCAGTATGGCCCACCTGCTCGCCCGCGAGATGAATACCAACATCCGGGTGACCTCGGGTCCCGCCATTGAGCGCGTGGGCGATCTGGCCTCCATCCTCACTAATCTCCTGCCGCGGGATATTTTGTTTATAGACGAGGCGCACCGCCTGAACAAAATGATTGAGGAGGTCCTGTATCCGGCTATGGAATCCCGGACTCTGGATATCATAATCGGCAAGGGTCCTTCGGCCCGGACCATCCAAATTGAGCTCCCTCCTTTTACCTTGATTGCCGCCACCACCCGCACCGCCCTGCTTTCTAGCCCCTTGCGCTCGCGCTTCGGCGGAGTTTTCAGACTCGATTTTTATAACAATGAAGACATAGAAAAAATCATAAACCGCTCGGCCAATCTTTTGAGCGTGGGTATAACTCCGGGAGCGGTACAAATGCTGGCCCAGTCATCCCGCTTCACTCCCCGGGCGGCCAACAGACTTTTAAAGCGGGCGCGGGATTATGCCCAAGTGCACGGTACCGGGACTATAAACGAAACCTATGCCCGACAGGCGTTGGATCTCATGGAGATAGATGCCCTGGGGTTGGAGCCTATGGACAGAAGGATATTGGAAGTAATCATAAAGAAATTTAGCGGCGGTCCGGTGGGCATCCAATCCTTGGCGGCGGCGGCGGCCGAGGAAGAAGATGCGATTGAAGAAGTTTATGAGCCCTATCTGATGCAGCTGGGGTTTCTGGAGAGAACTCCTAGGGGAAGAATGGCCACGGAGAGAGCGTATCAGCATTTGGGATTAAAGTCGCCGGTAGCGCAGAAGACACTGCTTACTTAATTTTTCTTTATGTCCGGACATTCCAAGTGGTCCCAAATAAAACACAAAAAAGCTTTAACCGACGCCAAAAGAGGTAAGGTTTTTTCCAAACTGGCCCGGGAAATATCCGTAGCGGCTAAAGTCGGAGGGGGAAACCCGGATATGAATGTACGGCTACGCTCGGCCATTGAGCGGGCGCGGACTTTTGGCCTGCCCAAAGATAATATAGAAAGAGCCGTCCAGAAGGCCGCGGGTGCGGACAACCCCGAGGATTTGCATGAGTTTATTTATGAGGCACTGGGACCGGGCGGGTCTTCAATCATAATAGAAGGCATCTCGGACAACAAAAACAGGACGTTGGGCGAAGTAAAAATAATTTTAAACTCCCTGGGAGGTAAACTGGCCGAGCAGGGGTCGCTTTCCTGGAATTTTGAGAAAGTAGGCATGATAGAAGTTTCTGACAGTATCGCTCCTAATCCGGAAAAAACGGAGGAAATAATAATAGAGTCGGGAGCCGAGGATTTTAAAAAGACGGAAAGCGGCTGGCTGATAGAGACCCATTTCGGCGACCTGGAAAAGGTCCGTAAAAATTTGGAAAAAGCCGGACTAAAAATAGCGGCGGTCGGGCATGATTTCAAACCGAAATCCGAGACCAACCTTTCGGCCGAACATAAAGAGGCTATAGAGAAACTGGTTGAAACGCTGCATGATCAGGACGATGTGCAGGAAGTATATACAAATTTAGCAACAAGTGACAAGTAACAAGTGACAAGGAAATACAGAATATGATTTCTCCATGTCGCTTGTCGCTAGTTAACTTGTCACTAGCGTGATAATTCTCGGTATTGACCCCGGAACGGTTTGTATGGGCTATGCCTTGGTGAGAGGCAGCAGACAAAATCCCCAGCTACAGGAAGCCGGCCTTATTGATATAAAATCAGCCGATACTTGTAGCCGTCTCCAAGAAGTACATTCGGGGCTTACATCCTTAATTAAGCGCTTTAAACCGGACGCGCTCTCTATAGAGCGGCTTTTCTTTGCTAAAAACCGAAAAACCGCCCTGGCGGTGGCCGAGGCGCGGGGAGTGGTGCTGTTGACAACTACTCTTGCGCGCCTTAACGTCTATGAGTATACTCCTCTTGAGATTAAGAAAAACATTACCGGGGACGGCACCGCCGACAAGGAACAGCTCAAAAAAATGGTGAGATTTATCTTCCCGGAGACGGTTGAGCTAAAGATGCGCGATGATGTGTTCGATGCTATTGCCGTAGCCTTAACCTGTATATATAGAGAGAGAGACTTTTAATTTAAATAGGAGAACAGAGTTCTCTAAAAAGGTCGATAGAGCCATTATCTATAAATCTATTTATGACTTCAAAAGACCAAGATGATGTTTTATCTAAAGTGGGAGGTACAGACCCCGATGCCGCCACCGACGATTCAGATGAAGGATACCCCCTGCTTCCTCAGGATGACTTTGAAGATTTAGAGGAGGAAGACAAGGACATGAGCAATGATGATGAAGAATAAATAAAAACTCCCGCCGCGGCGGGAGTTTTTATTTATTCTACTTTTATTCTGACAAACTTCCTTTTGCCGACCTGTATAAGAGCATCTTGTCCGAGAGTTATCTGTTTTTCTTCTCCATTTAAAGTTTCCCCGTTTATATCCACGGATTTTTGTTTTAAAAGACGCCTGGCTTCAGACTTGGACCCGGCCAATCCGGTTTCAACCAACAGCTCGACGGGAGCCCATACGGATTTTTCTACTTTCAACACCGGGATATCCAGAGGTGTTTTTTTCTCAGAGAAAATATTTATAAAATTTTCTTTTTCCTGGATGGCTATTTTATCTCCATGATATCTGGCCGCCAGGCGTTCGGCCCAAAAAAACTTGGCCTCCATCGGATTACCTCCGTTTTGCAAAGTTTTTTCAATCTCTTTTATTTTGGTCATAGATACGTCCGTATACGCTTTCAGATAAGGAATTATCAGGTTATCCGGTAGTCTCATGGCTTTGCCAAATTTATCCGTCGGAGAATCCAAGAGCCCTATAAAATTATTGGCCGACTTGGACATTTTTTCTCCCCCGTCCAGGCCCGGGATAATTTCCAGCCCCATAATGATCTGCGGTGTATGTCCGAATCTTTCCTGGAAAAAACGTCCCAAGTGCTCATTAAAAATCTGGTCAGAACCTATAATAGTCATATCCGACCCAAGCATAACCGAATCATATCCCTGTAAAATAGGATACAGAATCTCAGCCATGTTTATTTCTAGTCCTTTCTTTATCCTTTCCTGAAACATATCTCTCTCTATCAGGCGGGCATGAGTGACGGTGGAAACCAATCCTAAAAACTCGGCGGTTTTCATTTTAGAGAACCATTCCGAGTTTTGCCTTACTTCGTAAACTTCGGGGTCGGTTAATAAAATATGTTCTATCTGCCCTTTTATACTTTTTATATTGGCGGATATTTCTTTATCTGAAAGAACGGGTCTGGATTTGGTGCGTCCCGTCGGGTCCCCTATTTTAGTTGTAAAATCTCCAAGCAAAATTACCGCTTTGTGTCCCGCCTCCTGCAAAGACCGCAGTTTCCATAAATTGGCGGCATGTCCCAGATGCAGAAAGGGAGAAGTGGCATCAATCCCGTGTTTTATTCGTAGATTTTTATTCTGCGCTAAAACACTCTCCAAAGTATCTTTGGGTATTATATCGGCAACACACCGGGTAAATATTTCTGAATCAACAGACAGCTTCATATCCGAAATATAGCACATAATAAGAACGAGGTAAAATTGTCGGACTGGAAAAAAAGTTATTTTTGTGCTTAAATATATATCTATATGAAAAAACAAAAAAAGCATATTAAACTCGCTATTATAGCCGTTTTTTTACTGTTCACAGGAGGGGTTTGGGGAGCTTATTCTTTGTTAAAAGACTTACCCCATCCGGAAAGGATAACCGAAAGAACGGTGGCCGAATCAACCAAGCTTTATGACCGTACCGGCCAAGTGCTGCTTTATGAAGTCCACGGAGAAGAAAAAAGAACGGTAATTCCTTTCCAAGAAATACCGTCGCAGGTCAAAAACGCCACTCTGGCCGCCGAAGATATTAATTTCTACAGTCATTCCGGTCTTGATTTTCGGGGAATACTACGGGCCGTTCTGGCCAATCTAAAAAGCGGCAGTCTTTCGCAAGGAGGGTCTACTATTACCCAACAACTTATTAAGGGGACGCTTTTGGGTCCGGAGAAAACTTTCCGGCGCAAGATACGGGAATGGATTTTGGCTCTACTTTTGGAAAAACAATACGGCAAAAATGATATCCTGGCTATGTATCTCAATCAGATACCTTACGGCTCCAACGCTTACGGGATAGGCTCCGCTGCCCAGACTTATTTCAATAAAAAAGCGGTTGATTTAAATCTTATTGAGGCTGTCACTCTGGCGGCCCTACCCAAAGCTCCGACTTATTTTTCACCTTACGGCTCGCATAAAGACGAGCTTATAAAAAGATCCCGTTGGATTTTGGACAGAATGATGGAAGCTAATTTCATAACCAAAGAAGAAAAAGAAACAGCTCTAAACACTCCTCTAATTTTTCAATCTCCCAAACAGGCGATGCGCGCGCCCCATTTTGTAATGTTTGTAAAAGAATATCTGGAACAAAAATACGGACAGGAAATGGTGGAGAGAGGCGGTCTAAACGTAATCACCACTCTGGACTGGAAACTCCAAACCGAGGCTGAAAAAATAATAAAAGAAGGGGTGGAGGCCAACCGTACCAGCGTCAAAGGATATAATGCCGCTTTAGTAGCCATAGACCCTAAAACCGGCCAATTATTGTCTATGGTGGGATCACAGGATTACTGGGCTGATCCCTTACCAAAAGGATGCTCACCCGGCGTAAATTGTCTTTTTGATCCCCAGGTAAATACCGCCAACCGCCTGCGCCAGCCAGGGTCAGCTTTTAAACCTTTTGTCTACGCCACCGCTTTTAAAAAAGGCTACACTCCGGAAACAATTCTTTTTGATACCTTTACCGAATTTAACCCAAACTGTCCGTCAGACGGGAGTTTAGAGAAAGATCCTAAGGGTCCCGGAGATTGCTACCATCCGCGAGATTATGATTTAAAAACCCGCGGACCGGTCAGTTTGAAACAGTCTTTAGCCCAAAGTCTTAACATACCTTCAGTTAAACTGCTTTATTTGGCGGGCATTAATGATTCCATAAAAACAGCGGCGGATTTAGGAATAACTTCTCTAAAAGATCCGGAAAGATACGGATTGTCCTTGGTTTTAGGAGGAGCTGAAGTTACTTTATTAGAAATGACCTCGGCCTTCGGCGTTTTTTCTCAGGAAGGAATACTGCATACCAAAACCCCCATACTTAAAATAGAAAATTCTAAAAAAGAAGTTCTGGAAGAATATATTGATTATTCATTTCCGGTCTTAGATACGGAAGTTGCCAGGAATATAAATAATATTTTATCAGACAACGACGCCCGGGTACCTGTTTTCAGTCCCCGAAGTTCCCTCTATTTTCCGGACAGACAAGTGGCGGTAAAAACAGGTACGACGCAAGACTCCCGTGACGGTTGGGTTGTCGGCTATACCCCCTCGCTGACTGTCGGAGTATGGTCAGGCAACAACAATAACCAATCCATGACTTCTCTTTCGGTAATAATAGCAGGGCCTATGTGGCATAAATTTATGGAATTTGCTTTAAAAGACACCCCCAAAGAAAGTTTTACGCCTCCTGAAAAAAATTTATCTGAAAAACCGGCCTTAAGGGGAATATATCGAGATGGTCCAATTACTAAAATAGATAAGATTTCGGGTAAAATTGCCACTGAATTTACTCCTCCGGATTTGATAGAAGAGACCAGCTTCGGCAAGATAAAATCCATCCTGGCTTATATAAATAAATCGGATCCGCAGGGTCTCCCCCCTTCAAATCCGTTTAATGACGCCCAATATAAAAATTGGCAGGAAAGTATAGACAGATGGCTTAATACAAATTATTTAATTCAAAAAAAAGAGCCGATTGGTTTTGACGACCTACACTCGCCGGATAAAAAACCAAAAATAAGTTTTACAAATCTTTCAAATAATATACAATCTTCGGAAAACTTGGTCCGGATTGTGCTAAACATAAGCTCAATTTATCCTATCAAAGAATTATCGTTGTTTATAAACAACGAACTTTATGATTCAAAAACTTCCGTCCCGGCCGGAAACAATTATTTCCCTTTAAAAAACAAGCTGGCTCCGGGTGATTATATTTTTAAAGGGGTTGTTTATGACACAGTTGGTAATGAAAATGTTGAAGAAAAAAATATAACCTTAACAAAATAAAGGGTATTAAACCCTTTATTTTGAACCTTTATCTTAAAAACAAATTGCCTTATTTTAAGATATTTTTATAGGCATCAGAATATAAAGAAAATATTGATCGGATTTATTATGAAATAAAGAGGGAGAATTTTCAGAATTACAGCCAAAAAATATTTCTTCTTCATCTAAAGAATTAAGTCCGTCCAGGAGATATTTATAATTAAAACTTACTTTCATTTCATTATCCGGATTAGAAGTGTGTATGGCTATTATATTTTTATATTCCCCTACATCCTGATTACCAGATTTTATTTCTAATTGTTTATTTCTTATTTTTAAAGATACTTCCATAATTTTGGAGGTAAATATGGCTGAAGTCTTAACAGAATCCTTAAATTGATTTTTGATTATAAAAGACGTATTTTCAAAGTTTTTAGGAATTATATTTTCATAATCAGGAAACAAACCTTCTATTATTCTGGAGGTTATTTTTATATCTCCTATTTCAAACAATACCTGATTTTCTCCATATGATATTTTAATTTCTTCGTCGGTAGAAATTATTCTTATTAATTCCTGCATCATTTGATAAGGAATTATAAAAGAAAAATTATTATTTTTATTATCTATTTCTAATTTATATTCAGCCAATCTAAAAGTATCCGTAGCTACTATTTTTAATTCTTTATTAATAATTTTAAAAAATATACCTGTAAATTCCGGTTTAAAATCAGATATAGATACAGCCGGTATTACTTTTTCTATCGCCGTCCTTAAATTAAGCCCATTTATTTTAAAACCTTGCTGTTTTTTTACAGCCGGTATTAAAGGAAAATCTTCACCGGATATTCCGTTTATTTTTATATCTTTATTTTCAGTACTTAATAATAAATTACCCTGTTTTTCCTCCAGATCTATTTTATCCTCTTTAATAGATTGAACCAAAGAACTTATAATTTTAGCCGGAACTGAAATTTTACCCTCCCGATGAACTTTCCCGGGTATATTTATCTGGACAGCATGTTCTAAATTAGTGGCGGTAATTCTTATAAAATTATCATAAGTTTCCAAAAGAATATTGGATAATATGGGTAAGGTTAAATTCTTACCACTGAATCTTTCGGCAATAATTAAAGCTTTTTCTATTTTTTCTTTTAAACAGGAAAATTTCACAAAAGTATATGTATAACTATAATAATATATTAAATAATATTGTTATAGTTATTATTATAGACTAATTAGTTGTAGATAAGATTAAAAAATAATTTATATATCAGCAGTTTTATCTTTAAATAAGGTGTTGATTAGCTGTTTAAAATAAATGAAAAGATGTTGATAAAAAGTTAACAGGAAAAAATTTTATCTTTTATTGCTCTGATTTCCTCTTCTAATTCAGAGTTTATCTTCAACTCTTGCCCAATTTTTTCACAGGAGTGAATAGCCGTAGTGTGGTCCCTTCCCCCAAATCTTTCCCCAATGGACGGGAAAGAAATTTTTAACTCCTCTCTCATTAAATACATGGCAATTTGCCGGGGTTTTACCACATCTTTTTTACGAGATCGGTTAAGAAATTCTTTTTCTTCAATATCATAAAATTCAGAGACACATTTTAATATTTTTTTAACTGAAATAAACTTTTTAGAATCATTTTGATTAGTGGATATTATTTTTTTGGCAACATCTATATTAATGGGGGTATTGGAAAGATTGGAGGCCATTATAACCCTGTTCAGATTACCCTCCAGCTCCCTTATATTGGTCTTAGTGCTCTCGGATATAAAAATTAAAACTTCTTCCGGAATAGATATATTTTTGTTGCCGATTTTAGTTTTTAATATTAATAAACGGGTTTCAAAATCGGGTAAGCCCACATCAGCTATCATACCCCCTTGAAATCTTGATTTTAAGCGCTCCTCCAGAGTGGCAATAGATTGAGGAGGACGGTCGGATGAAATTATAATCTGTTTATTTTTTTCGTATAAGGAATTGAAAGTATGAAAAAATTCCTCCTGCATTTTTTCAGTCCGGGCTATAAATTGGACGTCATCCATGATTAAAAGGTCTATAGTACGGTATTTTTCCCTAAGTTTTCCCATTTCCTGATTACGCAAGGCGTCAACTATTTCCCCCATAAATTTTTCAGAAGGAACATAACGGACTTTTAAGGAATTGTTGTTTTTAAGCACCTCGTTTCCGATGGCCTGTATCAGATGGGTTTTACCCAAACCAACCCCTCCATATATAAATAAGGGGTTATAACTTGTGCCTAAGTTTTTAATGATAGATTGGGCGGCGGCATAAGCCAGTTCGTTAAAAGAGCCAACTACAAAATTATCAAAGGTATATCTGGGGTTTAAGTTGGTTTCCGGGTCCACAATCAAATCCTTCATCACCGAAGGATCATCCAGACCCGATGCGGAGATAGTAGATATTTTTTTCTTTTTAAGGACAGAATCTTTGGAAAAGGCCTGTTTTTTAACGTTTTCTGTTTTAGCTATGACATAATTTATTTCCTTTATGTCCGAGGATATCTCTCTCAAAGCATGTAAAATAGACTTGTGATATTTATTTTGAAGCCATTCCTTAGCGAAGTTATTAGGTACAAAAACAGTAGCTACTCCTCCATCCGTCTCCATAATGCCGGTATCCTGAAACCAGGTTAAAAAACTGGGCCTGGATAAGTCCATTTCTATTTTTGCCAGGGCGGCTTGCCATAATTCGTGTTTTTCCATATAATCAGTTCTATAACCCTAAACTCGCCGATACGTTTAAATAAGTATATCTATTATACAACGACAAAGATAAAACAATTAAATGAGATAAGTGTGGATATGGTGTTGATGATCTGTTAATAATTATTAATTTACCCTCCTATCTTTCCAACTGGGCATTGTCCTACCAATAGTAAGACAAAATTATGGAAAGATAGGAGGGATTACAAAAATGTCTATAACTTACCAACCTTCCAAGAGAAAAAGAACCAGGACTCACGGTTTTTTAAAAAGGATGAAACAGCCCTCGGGACGAAAGGTTTTATCCCGCCGCCGGGCTAAGGGCAGAAAAAAGATTTCAGTATGAACCGCCTGATTTCTTTGCGATCCGAGCAGGATATAAAAGAGCTTCTCAGGAAGGGACGGCCGCTCGAAAACTCATTTTTTAAAGTAATCTATAAAAACAGGGCAGCGGGCAGAGGTCGGCTATTGCTTGTGGTGTCCAAAACTGTCAGTAAGAAAGCGGTGATAAGAAACAGATTGCGTCGCAGAATGCGGGAATGGATTAGAAAGCAAGATGTCCGGACAGGAGGAGTTGATTTGGCGGTTTTAGTAAAAAAGCCGGCGGCTACTGTTTTAAGAAAAGATTTTTATAAAGAGCTGTTTGCCTTATATGAAAAAATACCTAAATAAATTTCCAATTTTTCTTATAAAGATATATCAACTGACTCTTTCACCGGATCATGGATTTTTAAATATTTTTTTTATAAGAAGCAGATGCAGATTTTATCCTTCTTGTTCAGATTACGCCCTTGAGTCAGTACGTCAATATGGACTTTTAAAAGGTGTTATGGTCTCATGCTCTAGAATTATAAGATGTAATCCCTGGTCCGGAGGAGGGTATGACCCAATTACTGTAAAAGAATAAAAATGAAAATATTTATAACAATTTATGACACTGTCTTATGGAAACCGCTTCTGAACGGACTTATTTTTTTATACAACAGTCTGCCTTGGCAGGATTTAGGGCTGGCGATAGTTATCTTTACCCTACTTATTAGAATTATTCTAATTCCCCTGTTTTTAAAAGCCCGGGACTCTCAGAAAAAACTGACCTTAATACAGCCGGAAATAAAAAAGATACAAGAGAGATTTAAGAATGACCGGGAAGGGCAAAGCAAGGCGCTAATGGAATTATATGCCAAACACCAAACCAACCCCTTTTCGGGGTGTCTGGTTATGCTAATTCAACTTCCCCTCCTGATAGCTCTATTTCAGGTTCTGCAGAAAATTGGGGAGGTGAAGAGTGAGTTTATTTATTCTTTTATAAAAATTCCTGAGATTATCAGCCCGATAAGTTTCGGTATTCTTGATTTGTCTAAAGGCAACCTCTATTTGGGAGTTGTGGCCGCCGTAAGCCAATTTGTGCAGATAAAAATGACGATGAAACCCCCGGTGGCCGGTGATAAATCGGATAACAGTAAGAGTTTTAACAATATGCTGCAAAAACAAACTCTCTATGTTTTGCCGGTTCTGGTTCTGGTCTGGTCTTATACGTTTCCGGCAGCCCTGATTCTCTACTGGACAATTTTTAATATTGTTGGTATTCTGCAGGAAATAATTTGGAAAGATAAGCCCCGTTAGAAATCTGGTCAGCAGTAACCCATTTAAAAAAACATACTCAAATAAAAGAAAATCTTACTATTAAGAAAGAGCACAAAGAATTTCTAACGGGGTAAATTATAGTCATGGATACGGATATAGTTAAAAATTGCATAAAAAGTTTCATCGAACACATGGGGTTCGGTGATTTTTTAGACTCCATAGATATGCATCAGGGGATGGCTAAGAGATTTTGTATCCGGATGAACAATGATGCCAATATGCTAATTGGAGAGCGTGGCAATAATTTGGTGGCGATGGAACATTTGATTAAAAAGATGGTGAAGAAGGAATCGCTGGAGGAGGAAAATTTCAGCCTGGATATTAATGACTATCGGGTAAAAAAATTGGAAGATCTTAAACAGGATGTAAAATCGGCCGCACACGAGGTCAGGCTATATAAAAAACCGGTTCCTTTAAGGCCGATGTCTTCTTTTGAGAGGAGAATAATACACATGCTCCTGGCCGAATATCCGGATATAACCACCGAATCAATCGGAGATGAGCCGGAAAGAAGGGTGGTTATAAAGCCTCTTCCTTAAATAAAACTTATTGATATAAAAAATCCCCCCGACAGTCATTGGAGGGATTTTTGTTATTTGAGTTTGAGGCTCCACAAAGTCCCGTCGGAGCGGTTAATCCAGAACAGATATTCTTGGTTTTTAGTGATGATTAAGTCAGACATATCAAAAACCGGCTCGCTGAATACGCCGTAAATCTCTTTTTTTACCACATTTATCTGGACTACCTGGTCTTTAGTACGGAAACCACCTTTCAGGTAATCATCCGGCCAAATATTTCCAAAAGAAACTATGCGCGGTATGGCGCAGGCCACCTCCTGGTTGGATGCCCAGACACATTTGTAAGTTGTGCCGGCCAGCTCGGTAATAAATACCTCGCCTCCGGCGGAGTTGTACACCGAAAGCATTGAAGACCGGCTGGTTGGATCAAATCTGCTCATGACAAAATGGGACCCGTCAGGAGACCACAGGGAAGTCATACCCAAAACTCCGCTTTTTACCTTACTCAATAGGCTGTTTGAACGGGAGAAAGTAAATAAACTACCCTCTACCAGTCCCGAGGGAGCCGACTGCAGAGCAATTTTATCCGAGGTAATAAAACTTGCCAGGGAATCATAGAGCGGGGTTGAGTAAATTACTTTAGGGTTTCTGCCGGAGGAATCGGATACGGAAAAGTCCAGCAGACTACCCCGCCGCAGGGTATAAAGCGCTGAACGTCCGTCGGGCGCCCAGGAAAAATCTTTAATATCCTGCGGCAGAACCGAGATGCTGGATGTTCCAACCTGGATAAAACTCTTCAAAATATCCTGGTCCAAATAAAATACGGCGGCGCGGTCGCGAACCGGGGACCAGATGGCGTTGAGCAGGCCGATAATGGTTATGTGTGATATCTTTTCCTGATTTTTACCGTTGAGGTCGGAGGACATCATATCTCCCCCGTCTTTTTTGTAATATATTATTTTACTTTCGTTTTTATCCAGCGAAGGAGAAATGGTGGGGAAATTGGTAATTTGCACCAGCCGGTCTTCCAGGGAAGTTTTTATACCCTCTTCATAAACTTTTTGGGTTGCTTCAAACTCGGCCTCCTCGCCGGATGGGACTACTTCGGCCGGCCCCACGTAAGACGGGAGATTAATTTGTCCGGTAGGCGGTGGAGTCGCTGTAGACGGCCAAAAGAAATATATCAGGCTTATTATCACTATAGCCCCGAGAGCTATTAATATTATTTTTCTGTTTTGACGAAAAAATTCCATATTGTTTATTGGCAAGTTGCTTTATTCGAACCCAAAGAGAGAGAACATTTTCCACTGGCACAAGCGTTAGGTATGAAAGGATCGCAGACAGCGCCCTTTAGTTTAAGTGTTCCGCTGGGAGAAGGAGGAATTGTAACGGTATTTTTGGGCGGAATTATATCTCCAGGGCGCAGACACATGGCTTGGGCATATCCTTCCGGTTTGGTACATATTGTTCCGGCTATACCACTACAATCGGCATTACCCTTAGCCGGATTACAGGCATAAAGTCCTGCGGCGGGGGGCTTAACGGTAGTACGAGGCGTAAGACATTTTCCGTAAGCTTCAAGGGGTGGAGTCGGGGTTAAACATTCCAGAGCCACCGGAGCCAAAGAACAATCCGCCTGACTCTGACAGTCCCCTCCCAGACCTACGTCGTGTTTTCCAGCCCCACTCCCCGCTTGGGGTTTAAAAGTTCCGGTTTCCCCCGAAGGCGGCTGTAGAGTTATCGGAGTGAAATTTCGCGTTAAATCCAAAGTTTTGACCAAGTCAGGATTGATGGTTCTTAGTATCAGATAAGACAAAAAAGCAATGGCCAGTCCCAACAGAGCGCCCTGTATTTTTTTCTTAGCGTCTGCGGTTCTGCTTTCGCCCCCCGACGTCATATAAAGAACGGAGGAATATACTATCACCAAAAGGGCCGAGATGCCGGTGAGCGCCAGGCCAAAAGTATATAAGGACGACATAAAACCGCCCACTCCGGCTTTATCGTCGTATTGGATGAATTCCAGCCCCGGTATTACTGCGGCCAGCTGCACGCAGTACCCTCCCCCGCCGCTGCGGCAAACCGTCGCGGCTTGAACCGGACTGAAAGAACCCGCCACGATAAGCGCCCCGATTAAAATTATAAAATATTTAAATCTCATCGGACGGTTAGATTAAAATTCTTTACCGCGTACATTTCCAAGTTTACCAGATCGCGGGAGGTTACGGATATGGGGATGGATCCGGTCGGCTGGGATCCGGTGTCTACCGTAAGCAAATATGGATTGCGCGGCTGTCCCTGCACGGGATTGTCGGCAATAGTCCAGTTAAAACCAAGATCGTTTTTAGAACTTACCGAGAAAAAGAAAGGCTCGGCTACCAAATCCAGCAGGCCGCGGGCTGTAGCCAGCAGGTCGGAGGCAGCCTGCCTGATTTCAGCTCCTCCCAAAGGAGTGGCCGGATAGACAACCAGTTCGGGCAGGACCAAGGTTACTATCGTTTCTTCTTCCTTATGGATTACTTTGCTGGAATCCTCAACCACCACTCCTACCCTATAGGCCGAATTGGGTAGCTCGGAGGTTTGCACCCGGAAAACATTTTTTCCCAAGCCTGCTAATTTTTGTTCCCCGTCTAAAGTCCAGCGGTAAATAAGACTCTCTGGGCGCAGACCGGCCCCTCCCAAAATAAAACGGGGTAGCGCCACAAAACTTATGATAGATCCGGGTACGGGCAGGGCCTTGCCTTTATACCACTTAGGGACATAGGTATTAGCCTGCCACGTTAAAGCCAAATCTTCCACATAAACCGTTGCTTCAGCCTCAGAGGTGGTTATGGCCGGAGAAGATATTTTGACTAAAATTCTACTTATGCTGCCAACCCCCCCGGCGGTGTATACAAAAGAATCTTTACCTTGGCCAGATAAGTCAGACCTCGTCTTGCCATCCACTATCCAGGTAAATACCGCCGTGTCTTTATCCAGGGTTGGGGTGGAGGCGATCACCGAGACGTTTTCTCCGGGCGAGGGCGAAAGAGGGCTGACGTTGAGGGAAACCGGCTCGGGTAAAACTTCGGCCGAAGAGAGATGGGCGTATCCAAAAACCGCGACCATAACCGCCAGAGCCGACAAAATATATTTTGTTTTTTTATTTAACATAAAAATTATCAGCTTTGGTTAAGTTCTTCTTTGGCCTTTTTTATCAACTGAAGCTGGAAGGGGTCGGAGGTTATAATCTGGTCTTCGGTGTAGGACGCCATCACTTTAATGGCCACATGCTTAAGCCCCGCAAAAAATATACCCTCTCCCTTGTCGGATTCGAGCAGTAAAAATTTTTCTTCCTCCGTCAGGTTGAATGTTTTTAATACTATGTCTATGGTGGCCGGCGATTGTTTCAACAGCATTTGCATGGAAGAGTTGGTGATGATTGGTTTGCCGTAAGGAGAATTTAGAAAATCTCCGACATCCTGGGTGATGGTGGTGAGTCCCAAAAAATATTTCCGGCAACGTTTGGCGATACCATAGAGAAAAGACGCTCCGTCGTCACTCTTCATTATCCACCAAGCCTCGTCCACTATCAGAATCCTTTTTTTGAGCTGAGCGCGGATGGTGTTCCAGACATAGCGCAGGATTATATACATGCCGATCGGGCGCAGTTCATCTTCCATGTCGCGCATGGAGAAAACCACCAGGCGGTTATGGGCATCTATGTTGGTCGGCTGGTTCAGGAAGCCGGCCCAGGTGCCCGTGGTATATTTTCTCAGGCGAATGGCCAAATTTTCACCTCCGGCGGTGCTCGCCAGCACCGTTTCCAGATCCGTCAGTGTCGGGGGGGCAATCTTAGTAAAGTCCGATTCGGGGGTTATGTCCCGCGACGCGTAGGTTTCGGTAATGGCAGCATCCATTATAGAATCCTCTTCGGCCGTCAGCCCTCCCAGCATAAGACGGAACATACCGATTAGGTTTACGATGTTGGAGCGCAGGACATCGGCCGGCGACTCATCTTCCCGGGCAGGCGGCAAATCAAAAGGATTTATGTGGTTTTTGGAAGTCAGAGAAATATTTATGTAGGATCCCCCGACAGACTGCGACAGGTATTCATATTCTCTTTCGGGGTCGATGATTATTACATCTATATCCCACATCAGCGAACGCAGAACTTCCAGCTTGGTGAGATAACTTTTTCCTCCGCCGGAGGTGCCGAAAATCACCGAATTGGCGTTGGGCATGGAAAATCGGTCAAACAGAATGAGGCTGTTGTTGTGGCGATTTATGCCATAAAGAACTCCTTTGTTGGAAGTGAGGTCAAAGGATACGAAAGGAAAAGTGGAGGAAACGGGAGAAGAATTAAGATAATTGTTTATGTTCAGTTTGTCGGTATTGAGGGGCAGGATGGATTGGAAAGCGTCTAATTGCTGAAAGAGGGCCGGCTTGGTATAGACCAGGCGGGCCTCCAGCACCGATTTTATTTGTCCCTCTATTTTATTCAGTTCTTCTTCGTTGTTGCCGTAAACCGTGATATAAAGTCCGAAATTAAAAAGTTTTTCCTGGGCCTGCTGGAGTTTGTCCCGCAAATCTTCCAGATCGCGGTAGGCCGTGTCCAATATGGGATCCCGTACCAGGCCCTTGGTCTCCCGCTCGGAAATTTGCGACTGCACTTGAGCCACCTTGCGGCGCAGAGTCCGCAGGATACCGGTGGTGTCCACCGGATGCACAAACATAGATATATCAAAGATAGTATCCATATTGATGATGGGACTGAACCAGTTGGTGTTGAGGTAGCGGGGATAGGAGAACACGAAGATGGTCCGGGCGAGCTTCGCTCCCAGGCGGACAAAACTTGGCGTTATTTCCAGCGCGGAGGGCGACAACACTTCTTTCAACGAAAGCTCCCCGGTACGGTAAATTTCCTCGGGGAAAACAGCGAGGATTTCTCCGCTCTCGGTATTTTTTTTATCTTCGGTTTTGCCAAAAAGGGCCATATTTTTAAATGATTGTCATTTTTTATTTGCTGCCGGTATCATGGTCGCCGTCTTTTCAAACTCGGTCGGGTTGTAAAGTCCGTAGAAAAGCTCTATCAATTCTTCGGTATTGAGCGGAACGGACCGGATACCGAAACCCCGCAATCCTTCGGTTACCGTATCCGCTCTCTGCCAAAGCTGGGTTTTTTTCTGCTCAAAAGCATCATGGTTCTCGGCTTCGGTTTTTTTACCCAGGCCCAGAGCGCTGAAGAAACCTTTTTTTATATCCAGGACTGCCGAGGTGAAGGGTACCACCACATAAAAAATTTTGGACATGATGTTGGTGGATTCCACGAAAGTTTTTATGAACTCGCCGTATTCGGATATCTGGATTTTCATCAGTTCGCTGACCTCATCTTTTTCCCGCTGTTTCAAGGTTTCCAAATATGGCCCGATGTTGAATTTGCGGGAGTGGATGACCGTCTGCAGAGAAAAATCCAGGGAATTAATGAAGTTTTGATATTGAAAAATAACCGCATCCTGCTCGTCGGACGATTTTAGGGCAAAGTTGAGGGATGAGCACATCAAAATGACGCGCAGACTGCCGTCTTTAAGCACCACCGTGTTGTCGCGGATGGTGTCTATGGCTAAAAAATCTTGGGCTGATGCTCCGGCGGTGTTGGCCATTGTAAGTGTTTAAAAATTTATCTTTCAGACCTTTCCTGATTTTTTTGATCCAGGCTCCAGGCCAGGTCGTTTAATTTGGAAACGGATAATTTGGGCAGGACGGCCACCTTGACTTCTTCTTTCTCTTTTTCGGTTGGTCTCTTTTTAGCCTGCTCCTGCTTCCAGACATACAGTCGGGGGTTTATAAAAAAGAAAAAAGCATTTTTAACCATTAAGGGCAGTGGTTGTCCGTTAATTTTTAAGAAAGCCAGAGCGCCGGCTACGGAGGCGATTATCAGAGAAAAAACATAAAGCACAAAACCCTCAAAAACATTTCTCAACAATACAATCAGCAATCCGCCCGCGCCTAGAAAAACAAACTGCTTGATAGTGAAGGGTCCTATCACTTTGTCTTCTACGTCTATGAATTGGGGTACTTGAAATTGTTGGGTCATAT
>CAYHON010000001.1:21608-72554 GCA_964358425.1 uncultured Candidatus Saccharibacteria bacterium
ATCACTTTGTCTTCTACGTCTATGAATTGGGGTACTTGAAATTGTTGGGTCATATAAATTATTCCTCAATGGGTTCCCTATAAATATCTCCGCCCGTAGCCGGCAGTTTTTTTTCGGGGGTTGGTGGTGGCGGGGTTGGTTTGGGAGCGATTATTTCAACCCGTCTTAAATCTATGGTCGGGGTTGTGGCTTCGGGCGGCGTAACGGCAGTTTCAATCTTTTTCGGTATTTCAATTACATTGGGAGATCCGGCGGGTACTTTGGGTGCCTCGGGTTTGCTCGGCGCTATTATCGGAGATAAAACAGCCGGTACCGGAACAGCTGTAGCGACTGAAGGCTGACTTTTTATTTCCTCCAGACTTCTTTCAGCCATAGGTTTCAATCCCTTCATAAACTCCGGGATAGCTTTTTTGTCCTCGGTGAGAGCTTGAGGCGAGGGAGCCGGGGCCACAGAAATCTGGCTGTCTTTTATTTCCATCTGATGGGTTGATTGCAGAAGATCGCGCAGAGGAAAAAGTATTTGGTGGTTGATATCGGCGGCAATAGCCTGACACACCACATCCGATACAGCCAGACGGTCTTTCAAGGACGCGGCAAATTCTTCAGGGTGAGTCAGTCCTAAAATTATTCTGCCGGTTTCCTCCGCCAAAATTCCTATTTGCTCAATACTCAATCCGTTTTTTTTGCCGATATCAAATATCTTATCTGCCGTGTCGGGGCTTAGTACCGCGTCCTTTAGGGGCGGGGGAAGCTTTTGGAAACGCTCTTCAAGTTGTTGGGGGGTGTATTGTTGGGCCATAATATTTTAGGGATTATTGGCGCTCTTAAAGGTTGTCCCGGTCGGAGGACCTCCGGCGGGAGGCTGTCCGCCCGCGGGAATATTTACGGAAGCCGACGGGGGCGCGGGCGGTTTTCCTCCTCCTTGTTGTCCTCCGCGAGTCGGGTCAACATCCGTAAAGGTAGCGTCCTGTGCTTGGGCATTTAAGGGCGAGCTACCCCCTCCTCCGCCTCTCGTGGACGGCCCACTGGTAAATCCTCCGCCGGGAGCCGTATATCCGGCCTGTCCCGGTTCGGGCGGCTTTGTTCCCTCATCTTTTTTCTTTAGGGGTGTAGGTTTTTTTTGATTTCCGCGGCTGCCGGCGGCCCTTACTTTATCTGCTAAGAAATCAGGCACGCCTCCGATGCCGTCAAACTCTCTTGAGGCGCGGCCCGCCATATAGCGCATATAACTGCCGTGGGTAACAGAGTCTTTTTCTTCCAGATTTTTCCAGTTATTCCGAGCCGCTTCCTGTCCCGCCTGGGTACCGTCGCCTTTCCAAGCTTTCTGGATAGAAGCATTAAGGTCATTACGGGCCTGCACAGGCAGGGTAAACAACGACTTCATCGTCTCCCGCAGTTTGTCTACGGAGCCGGACATAAAGATAAGATCGTGAACTAAATCGTCGCGCTTGCCGGAATCAACGCTCTTCCAGTCTATATTGGCCACGTCTTCGGGTTTCATCTTATCCATAACTATCATGCGCGCGGCCTGCTCTTCCGTAACCGTCCGTCCTCGGTCTTTCAGCTCGGAGGCGACTCTCTCCTGAGCCTTCTCTTTCCCGCCGGGGACGTTCTGGGCGGTTATCAAGTCGGGTCTTGATTTCAAGATAGTAAGCACAGCTTTTTCTCCAAACTGCTCGGCTATTTTCAACGAGGCTTCAGTACTAACCCCGGCGTCCTTAAGTTTACCCGATTCTTTCCGTTCATAGATAACCGAGTCAATAGCTGCCAATTTCTGCTTCTCCCAGAAAGGAGTGCGTTTACGTTCTTGTATGAGAAAATCGGTGGATTTTTTGTTGGTTTCCCCTTTTTCTTTTTCAAAACCGGCTTTCTGTCCCTCCATAAATTCGGCAACGCGGCGCGTGCCGGGAGCCGCAAGTACCGCCGCCACTCCTCCGAGTACCGGTATTTTGCCGATACCTCCTATGGCCTTTTCTATCCGCGGAGCCTGCTGGCGAGCCAAAGCACCGGCGGCCATAGTGGCTCCACCCGTGGCCGCGCCTAGCGCGAACGTGCCGATTTTCTGCGCTCCCCCAATGGCGGCATCCGCCATCGCCCCTCCCGTTTTCTTGGCAAATTTTACTGCCATAATCATGAGACCCAGCGCCATCAGCATCTGCATAATCCGCGATAAATCAAGATAGGCAACGGTGCTTTTAGTCTGACTGGTGCCCTGATCAAACTGCTGAAGCATTACCAAGCTTAAATAAAACAGGAAATAAAATCCGGGGGCAAAAAACGCCCAGCGGAAAAGCGCGCTCGTCCACATATTCCAATATCCTTTCAGACTTCCCACGGGTACGACCTGTGTTAAAAGAGCCAGCGGCGCGAAGATAGACAGCACTATCATCGCCAGCATGCGGATGGTTAAGGTTACGGCCGCGACCAGAAAAGCGACGATAGTGATAAATATAAATATACTGCCGATAGCCAGATTAATGGATGAATTTAAATTTCGAGCGAAAGAATTTTCAAAATAATTGCCGACCAGAGTGTCAATTATAGCCCCGGTAATGCCTCCAGCCACACAACCAAAAGGACCGACTAGCAGGCCCGCCGCGCAACCGGCCGCAGCGCCCGTAAGTAAATCGGCTTGGGCGTTCTGGACGCCTAAAGTAGCGAGAACCGAAGTTTTGATGCCAAAGTCATACTGATTTTTTCTCTGGTCTATCATCGCCACCTGATACCTTTCTTCAGCCTGTTTTTTACCGACAATTTCATTTTTAGTAACTTCATCTATGGAACCTATAACCGTCTGTACTTTAAGGGCGTTGGCCATGACTCCGGCCACATCTTGGGGAATCTGGTTGGCAAAAACTTTGGCAAAAGCATTGCTGAAGCCAAAGACGGCGGTCACCGCCACTAAACTAAAATTTATGAGCATAGCCACCACTAGCACTCTGACAAAAAGTTTTTTACCCCCAAGCTGTTCCACTCCGAAGATGATAGTGAAGGCAATCCATAAAATGATAAGTATAAAAAGAGAGTTGGCAATATCGCGCGAAATAGTCCAGCCCGCCTGCACCACTTTCCAATCCGCCGGGTTCAAGCCGACATTGGCCTGGAAAGTATAATTCAAGAGGCCGGCGGCATAAACTAAAATAGTGCTCAAGACATATTGAACAAAATAAAGAATTGTGCTGATTCCCCACATAACCGTGGTGGCGACGGGCCCTCCTCCTACTCCTTCTAACGAGGCCTTTCCTGCGTTGGAGGTGGCGGTTGTATCGGCTCCGGCTCCGGCGGCGGTTGCTCCTGCAGTTCCCGTTGCACCTCCTGCCGGAGTGACTAAACGGCCCTCCTCACGAAGTTTCTCCCCCATTTGAGCTGAGGATAGCAGAGGAGATAAAGCAATCAACAAAAATCCAGCGAGGACAAGTAAGGTCGCTACCCGAAGTTTATTTTTTTGTCGCAGGAAATTAATCACGTGTTCTAAGGACCATAATTAATGTCATTAAGATAGTTTAGATCGGGCGCCGGCGGGATAAAAATTCCACCGCCTGAAGCTGGGGGCTGATAAATCGGAGTGGTTTGAGTGGTTGGAGTCGCCGAACCGGTAGATCCGGAAGCGGAAGCCGGCTGATCCGGAGTTATATCCAAAGCAATTCCCAAGATATAGGCGATAGTTTCATCCGTTTTCAGGCTGGTATCCAGGGCCGCGTTGAAATTATCTATATTATTCAGGAGATATTGGCGCAGACTGTTGGGATCTGATTCATCCAAGTTGCCCGTATTTAATTTCTGTTGGAGATCAATGAAAGTCTGCCGATAGCTTGAGTGAAGGAGGCTGTTCCACCTTTCTATGTCCGTGTATTGATTAACGTTGAGCGTGGGCAGAGAGCGGAAGTTTATGTTGTCCAGCTGGACTATTTTATTCGCGCTGGTGTTGATATGTTTTTGAAACTCATCCGGTATTTTGCGCAGATTGTTGTCTGTGTTGCCGTAAAGAGTATATTGAGGAGCGAGCGGGACAGATGACCCGGACAGGACATTGGTAAGCCTGATATCCAAATTGCTTATGCCTAAACCAATCAATGGTTCTTGGATGTTTTCTCCGTTTTCTAAAATCTGCCAGAGGCGCCCAAGCGCTTCTTTTTTTATCTGGATTAAATCAGCCTTGGTTTTTAAGTGGTCTTTGTAGCTGGCATAGTTTCCGCGGGAAAGATAAATAGCGGTTGCTATCTGCTCACGGGAAGTGTTGTAGACGTTTTGTGCGACACCCGGATCAAAAACCGTATTTGGTTCAATGTCTACTCCGGACGGCGGAGGGGCAATCTCTATCCCCCCGCTGGATATATTCTGGGTGATATTGCCGACGATGGAGGTCAAGATATTTTGTTCCAAATAATCCAAAGCGCCATCCGTTTTGGCCAAAAGAGCCAAGATGGGTATATTAATCGGAGGACCTTGGTCGGTGCCTTCAGCCGTGGTGTCTTGGGCGGCTTCCTCATTGCTAGCGGCGTTGGCCAACCCGTTGCCGGCTTGATTTTCAAGATCAGCTTGTTTATCAAACATACCCCTTCCTTTTCCACTGCTACCCCCAATCAACTTATTGATAGAGGCCTGTATTACGGAGGAAATAAGGTTATCCATCTCGTTGCCCACGACGGCCACGTCAATACCCGACCCCAAAGATTTATTGAGCAGAAAAGCGGCGGTCTGGCCCGGGGTTTTGGTTACTCTTTTGGAGGTGCAGGTTACTGGAGGGTCGATCAAGTTGCCATTTTTATCTTTTTCGGCCCCCATCGTTTTTAGTTTATTGTTAATTGCCTTCTGGATCCGCTGTTCCTGGGCAAAACTAGAGCCTCCAGCCAGCCCGGTATCTTGTATCCCCAGACTTTCCACCACTTGTTTTCTCAATCCTCCCACATTTATCGGCTCGCAATTTTTTTCTTCCACCTGAAATCCTAAAAACCCCGCGCCCACCTGATATCCGGTTTGGATGTTTTGGGCGGTGGCCGTCTCAGCGCTCACTTTGGCGTCCAGCGCTATTAAATAAGCCCCATAGGGATTGTTTTGGGGAGTGAGCGAGTAGCTTACATACGCCGGCCAGCCTCCGCGGAAATTTCTTTGAAAATCATTGTAAGTATACTTGATGTTGCTGACCACACCCGATGCGGTGCATCCGAGGGCGCGGTTTAGTCCGTAATAAGAATCCCGTTCCGAGGGCAGCTGCAGGCGCAGTCGGACGAAGTAATTAATATTGCCGCACATATTGATACCCGTAATCTGGTTGATAAACTGTCCGGCCTGCAAATTGAGCTCCTTGCGCAACTCGTCCCGCAGGTTGCCGACAAAGCCGACGTTGTTGCGTCCGTTGGGATCATACCCTTGAATCCACATGAGAAGACTGTGGTTGAGCGAGCGGATAAGCATGGTTGAGAGCCGTGTCATAAACGGCTTCATGATGCATTCTTTCATGGAAATTTCATCAAGTTTGCTTACTATAGGCGAATCTTTGTCCTCTCTGGTGGTTGTTACCTTTTTTCCTCCAAAAAAGCCCTTGAAAAAATTGCTTACTGATTTAATTACCGGTCCAAAAGGAGGAGGTGCGTTTTCAGCCGCTTTTAAAAGACCAGCTCCAACTTTTTTGAGACCAACCTTTAGATAGTGAGCTCCCAAAGACAATATCTTTCCTCCTATTTTACCCGCGACGCAGGTACCGGTGGCTACTGCAAGTATTTTACCCGCATCACCCAAAAGTCCGGCCTTGGTGTCCAGAGGAATGGAAGACAGCATCAGTAAAACACTAACGAGCAGGAGAGCTGAAACTGATTTTTGTAAGTAGGGAGACATAAAAAATTTAGAGCATTTTATTTTCGTAAAGCCAGTTAACCAAATCACCCTCGTTTAGTTTTTGGGCCTCTACTTTCAAATCTACCCGCAGAGGTATGACAGCCATGGCGGAGGCCGGATCGTTTTCGGCGTTCTCAAACGCCCGCAATTGTTTAGCTGACTCCTCTGTGAGCCATATTTCTTGGGCATGGAACCAAGCTAAACTTTTAGGGGCGACTAATTCTCGTAAATCCTTAGCCGATTTTTCCGCCGCTTCGCGATACGGGGTAATTTCTCTTAGGCGCGCGAGGTCGTTGGATTGGATTATTTCCAGAAACAAATCCATATCATCCTCTTCGCCTGTGTTTTGAGAATTTCTAGTGGCTATCTCCCCGACTTTTTTCAAATAGTCAAAGATAGCTGTTTTACTTATATCCTCGCTTATTTTTATATCTTTAACTTCTCCGGCAACAAATTGTCCTGCGGTCTGCGTCGGTGGCTGGATATTTTGTTGGACAAACTCCTCAACTTTTTTAGACACCGCCTCGCTGGCCTTTTTGCGGTCGGCAGATTGTCCTTGAAACATCGCGGCTGTACCTCCTTGGCGCAGAAACTCATTGAAAATAAGGTCGGTCAGATTTTTAGTGCTGGAGGGTATGGAGTCGGATTTTCCCACCAGGCTGGCCGAATCATAGGGACCTTTTACCAAGGGATTCCTCCCGGCTTTTATCTCTTCGCCGTCCTGCGTGCCGTCTCCGTCGGTATCGGGATTTTGCGGATGGGTCCCGTAAAGCTCTTCTTCCCATGCCTGTAGATTATCGTGATCATCGTCGGTCAATAAAGTATTTTGGGGTGAGGGCACAGCTTGAACCGCTCGGGGAGCCGAATCACTTTTTGAAAACCAATTTTTTATAGCCGAAAAATTTAAGAACGCAATCAAAATCACAGCCAATCCAAAACCGGCCCAGAGCATTTGTTTGTTTCCTGACGCCAGAATATGGCGTGTCGCTTTTTTTATCGCGTCCACACCCTTATTTTAACACAGATTAAGCAGGTAAAATGCCCAAGTTATGCACAGAGTCTGGCTATTTCCGCCCATTTTTCAGGAGTCAGCCCCTCCGCCCGTATTTTAGGGTCCAGACCGGCCTTCTCCAGGATGTTTTTGGCCAGTGTTTTATCCCCCAGCCCTTTAGCCAGGTTGTTTAGTAGAAACTTTCTTTTTTGGGAAAACCCTATTTTGGCTATTTTGAAAAAATGGCTTGGCGAGAGATTGTTTATTTGAAAAAAATTATCCGAAATGCCGGCTATTTTAAGGATAGCGGAGGAAACTTTAGGTTTGGGCCAGAAACACTCCGGCGGGACTTCTTTGATAATCTCCGGCCGTCCAAAAACTTGGACAGAGAGGGACAGCAGGCTCATTTTTGGAGGGTGAGCGCAAATCCTCATCCCAACTTCTTTCTGGATGGTTATAACTATGGATTCCGGTCGGGGGCCTTCTTCCAGCAGCTGGCGCAGAAGGCGGGAGGTTAGGTAGTAGGGAATATTGGCTACTACTTTATAGGAAGTATCTTGCCCGCCTAAGTTTTTTTTCAAAAAATTTAGGCGGGTTAGGATATCGCCTTCAATAATTTCTAAGTTTGGGTTCTTTGCGGCTAGTTTTTGTAGATTTTCTATCAGACTTTTGTCTTTTTCAACAGCAATGACCTTTTTAACTTTTTTAAGCAATTCCTGGGTCAATACGCCGGTACCCGGACCTATCTCCAAAACCGTATCGGACATATTTAAATTAGCCGTGTTTATCAGAGTATCAATAACCCAGCGGCATTTTAAAAAATTTTGTCCGAGAAGTTTGTTGGGGGTTTTCATCTTTTTTACGCCAAACGGAGGAAATTGTATCCCTTGAAACACTTAAGGTTGCCGCTGGCATGGTCTGTCAAGGCCGATTATCTACCTTTAATTCGGTTATGCCTTGACAGTGGCGGCAACCTTGAGCTGAATCCAAAATCCTCGCTGGGTTGAAGCCAATGATTTGGCTTCAACGGGCAATCCTCTTAAGGATTGCCCCGGGGTTTTACGAGGAGGAAAACTTTTGGATGGTTTCAAGGGATATAATTTCCGTAGTTAATATTCTATTATCCCCACCTCCTCATCTTGTATTTCCATTAAATCCTGCGGTATTTCGGCTAAAAATCGGGAAGGGGGGTTGGCCTGGATTGAGCCAAAAAGGGTTCGGCGCAGGGCAAAGGACAAAAAAACTTTTTCTTTGGCTCGGGTGAGTCCCACATAGCACAGCCGGCGCTCTTCCTCCAAGCCAGCCGGACTTAGGAGGGATTTGGTATGGGGAAAAATTCCCTCCTCCAGACCGACCATAAAAACAACCGGGAATTCCAACCCTTTGGAAGCATGCAGAGTCATAAGTTGTATAAACCCCTTGGAGTCATCCACCCCATCATCCTTATCGGACATCAGGGAAATGTCTTCCAGCATCTTTCCTATTCCCTCACTAGGCGGTAGCTCGTCATATTTTTTGGCGAGGCTTACCAATTCCTGGACGTTCAGCCATCTTTCCTCCGAATTGTCGGCGGTGTCGTTTAGGTATTCCTGATATTTCAATTTTTGGACCAGATGCCGGACAAATAAAGATGGCGACATTATCTTAGATTGGTTGGATAACTCATCCATAAGCGTTTCAAAATTCTGGATATTTTTTTCTTTGGAGCCGCCGGGGATATTTTCTTCTTGGGATCTAACCCGTGACGCGTAAATTAAAAAGGTTTTTTTGCCTATGCCGCGGGGCGGAGTGTTGATTATCCTTTTTAGACTCAAGAGGTCCTGCCGGTTCAGCAGAAACCGCATATAGGCGATCAAATCTTTTATTTCTTTTCTTTGATAAAATTTAACCCCCCCGATTATTTTGTAAGGCAGGTTGTTTTCCAGAAAAATCTCCTCCAGCGCCCGGGACTGGGCGTTGGTGCGGTAGAGGACCACGGCGTCTTTAAGGGAATACCCCTCTCGGGTCAGGCATTTTATCTGGTTTAAAACAAATTCGGCTTCCGCCTTTTCGTTTTCCAGTACGGCCAAAGAAATTTTTTCCCCGCCGGCGCGCGCGGTCCAGAGATTTTTACTTTTTTGTAGGGAGTTGCGGGCAATCAAGCCGGTGGCTGCGTCTAAAATGACCTGGGTAGAGCGGTAATTCTGGTCCAGAACTATAGTTTTAACCCGCGGCCAATCTTTTTCAAAATTAAGGATGTTGCGAAAATCAGCTCCCCGAAAAGCGTAGATGGCCTGGGCGTCGTCCCCCACCACGGCTATATTGCCGTGTTTTTGAGCCAATTGGTTTACCAGAACGTATTGGGCCTGGTTTACGTCCTGGTATTCGTCTACGTTGATGTATTGATAAAGGTCCTGGTATTGTTCCAGAATATTTTTATTTTTTTCAAAAAGAAGCAGACAATTAAAAAGCAGGTCGTCAAAGTCCATGGCGTTGGCCTCCTGCAGCCGTTTTTGATACAGAGTCCAGATTTTATGGACAGTTTTTGGGAAAAGATCCTCCAGGCCAAACTCTTCGGCGTATTTATCAGGGCCTACAAGCTCGTTTTTTAAACCGGAGATGGTGTTGTAAATCAGGCCGGGCGGAAATTGTTTAGGATCTATTTCGGATTCTTTCATTACTCCTTTCAGCAGGGATAGGGAGTCATCCTCGTCAAAAATAGTGAAATTTTTAGTGAAGCCGATGCGGCCGGCGTGCTCGCGCAGGATTCTGGCCGCCAAAGAATGAAAAGTTCCAAGAAAAAGCCGCCCGGAGGAAATTTGCGGAGCGTGGCTTGGTAAAACAACCGCCACTCTTTGCCTCATTTCCCCCGCGGCCTTGTTGGTGAAAGTAAGGGATAGGATATTTTCCGGCGGAACGCCCTTTTGCAATAAATTAACCAGACGATAGGTAAGAGTTTTGGTTTTACCCGAGCCGGGCCCGGCCAAAATCAAAATCGCTCCCTCAGATGTTTCCACCGCCTCTTTTTGCCGTGGGTTTAGGTCTTCTAGTAAATCTGACATGGATATACCCTAACACGGAGGCCGTCTATTGCCCAAATTTGAGACCCAAAGTCATATGGAGGGGTGTGTATAACCCGTTTGACTAAAGCCTCTTTTTTGGGTAGTATGGGGGTTAGGCGATTATCGCTTTTTTTGTTGGGGGATATCCAACAAAAGACCTGCTTAAAAGCTTAATTTCACCCCCACACTTAACGGATTTAAATCCGTTAAGTGTGGGGGTTTACTGATAGGTAAGCCAATTTACTTGATCGTTCAGAACGATAGAGTGTCAGACAGGAGATCGATTTTATTATTACCATAAGCAAAATAAGGCAGCTTCTTCTCCTAAAGAAAAACTGTCGTAAAAATAGCATACCTAAGACCTTTTTAATCAAAAGGATTTTTGGTTTAGTCTTGCTGATGGTTTTAGCGGGATTTCTGTTGCCCCGGGCATCGGCGCGCGCCGGAGTTTTAGCCGATATTTGGCGTATTTTATCCGGTGGCGAGGACTCCTATAGGGAGACCTCGGTGGCGGCAATTTCCACTCCGCTTATGGGGAGCCAAAGCAGTCAAAACATGCCCGTTTACGGGATAGGGGGGTCTTCGGATGATCCGGGGCTTCCTTTGGCGTCTTCTCAAGACAGCGCTCTGGTGGCCCAGCGCAATCCGGCCGGAACTCTGCCAACCGAGACGTCCGATCAAATCGTAATCTACACTGTAGCCGAGGGAGATACCCCAAGCTCTATCGCTGCAAAATTTGGGATAAGTCTAAACACCCTGCTTTGGACCAACAATATTAAAAATGCCCGAGCCATCAAGATCGGAGACGAATTGGTTGTTCTGCCGGTATCGGGAGTCCAGTATGAAATTAAGAAGGGCGATACGATAGAATCTATCGCCAGAAAATTCAAGCCCAAAAACATGAGCGCTGAAGATTTTTCTGATTTCCTGAATGAAATCAGCAATTACAACAGTCTGGCCATAAATAAGACTTTGCGGGCCGGTAATATTTTAATCATACCCGACGGAGAAATGAGTACGGCTCCTACCCCATCCGCCAAACCGGCCAAGGGATCGCGTCCAAGCAGCGGATTGCCGGAATACATAGGATATTACCGCCGGCCGATTGACGGAGGACGCAAGACGCAGGGCATACACGGCAACAACGGAGTTGATCTGGCCAATTCTTGCGGCACGCCAATGCGCGCCTCCGCCTCCGGCCGGGTGATTGTCGCCAAAAGCTCCGGCTGGAATACGGGCTACGGAAAATATATAGTTATCACTCATCCCAACAACACTCAAACTCTGTATGGGCATATGCAGGCCGTCTATGTGACGGCCGGCCGAGTGGTAGAGCAGGGCGAGATAATCGGAGAGTTGGGAACCACCGGCCGCTCCACGGGATGTCACATCCACTTTGAAATCCGCGGGGCTAAAAACTCCTTTTAGGGGTCTCGCTCGATCGCTAAGCGATTTAGAGCAAGAATCCCGTTCTAAAAGTTGCTTCCCTGCTCTTGTTGCGGACGGAATTGGAGGGCCTCTAAAATATCGCGGCTGGCGATTTGGTCCTGTTCGTGCAGGTCGGCGATGGTTCGGGCCAGCTTCAGGACTTTGTGGTAGGAACGGGCCGATAAATTATATTTTTGATACGCCGATCGCAGGACCGACTTGGTGTAGTCATCCAGACGGATGAATTCTTTTATTTCCTTGAGACCCATCTCGGCGTTGGTGCCGATGGGCAGGCCGCTGAAACGTTTTCGTTGCCGTGACCGGGCCTTCTCCACCCTTTTCCTTATCTCGGACGAAGGAGGACTTTCTTGAGATTCCATATTTTGAAAATCCTGCGAGGGCACATTGAGATGGATGTCTATCCGGTCCAGCAGAGGGCCGGATATTTTTTTGCTGTAACGGCTGGCGACAGATGGGGGGCAGACGCATTCTTTGAGAGGATTGCCGTAGTTCCCGCAGGGGCAGGGATTCATGGCGGCTATCAGCATAAATTGGGCGGGAAAAGTTTCCACGCCCATGGCCCGCGCGATGGTGACGCTCCGCTCCTCCAGCGGCTGGCGCAGAGCTTCCAATACACGGCGGTCAAATTCGGGAAATTCATCCAAAAACAAAACTCCGCGATGGGCCAAGGTTATCTCGCCGGGACGGGGATAATTCCCCCCGCCCACTATGGCCACATGGGAGGAGGTATGGTGGGGACTGCGAAAGGGTCTGACGGAGACGAAAGATTGTTTCTCGTTGAGCAATCCGGCCACGCTATAAATTTTGGTTACCTCCAGCGCTTCGGCAAAAGTCAGCTTGGGCAAAATGGAGGGCAAGGCGCGGGCTAAGATTGTCTTGCCGGCTCCCGGAGGTCCGTACATCAAAATATTGTGTCCTCCGGCGGCGGCAATTTCCAAAGACCGCTTGGCTTTTTCCTGGCCTTTTATATCGCTGAAATCAAGCGAGCCCGCTACCACTTCTAAATTTACTTCGGTCTTAGGTAGCGGGGAGAGCGTCTTCACGCCGGATAAATATTCTATCATCTCGGACAGGCTTTCCACTTCAATAATTTCAATATTCTCCAGGACCGCCGCCTCTATGCCACTTCCCTTGGGCAGAATTATTTGTCTAAACCCGCATATTTCGGCCGCGAGCGCAATGGGCAGAACTCCGGAAATTTTACGCAAAGTTCCGTCCAGACCCAATTCCCCCAGAAACATTTTTTCTCTCGGATCAAAACTTATTTGGTTGGAGGCCAGGAGATAACCAAGCGCCACCGGCAAATCAAAAGCCGGCCCTTCTTTGCGGATATTGGCCGGCGCTAAATTCACGATAACCCTCTGGCTTTTTTTGTGCGGAGCGAGCGCTCCGGTATTTCTGATGGCCGCGGATATTCTTTCGCGCGATTCCTGCACTTCTTTGTCGGCGAGCCCCACGATGGTAAAGATATGAAGCCCCGGAGATACGTCCACTTCCACGGAGATGGGTTGGGCCTGAAGTCCGGTCACCTGTCCGGAATATATAGTGACAGCCATAAGTTAGTGACATGTAACATGCGACAGGTGACAAGAAAATTTTTTTAAAAGCATTTCCATGTCACATGTTACTTGTCACTTGTTACTGAAATTTTAGATGTGTTCGGCATGGCATTCGGCGGCGGGATTGGCCCGCAGGCGGTCTATCCCCAGAGGCTTGTGACATTTTTTGCATATGCCGAATTGTTTAGTGTCTATTCTTTCCAGAGCATGATTTACTTCCAGCAGTCTTGATTCCAGGCTGTCTTCCGCGGCCAGCCGCATTTCATATTCTTCTACTTCGTCAGCCTCTTCTTCTTTTTGCGCATGAGAAATATTTTCCGATCTTTCAAAAGTCGGAAACTGGACTTTCCATTCGCCCTTGATGTCTTTATCCGGGCGGGCTATGGATGTAAGCTCGGAGACAAGCTGGGTTTTTTCCCCTTCCAGCAATTCCCGCAATTCGTTTAAAGTCTTTTCGTCTAACATATAGGAATTCTATATCTACCCGAGAAAAAAAGCCAGTATGGTTATCTGGCTTCAAAAAGCCGGTTGATGACGCTCTCCGTGGCGGCCTTGCTCATGGTAAAAACCAAAATATTTTTGGCCGGAAATATTAAATATCCTATATCCAGATCCAAGTCGTGACTGTGTTTATGCAGCCGCCAGTCTATGTTTCTATAAGTCCGATCTTCAAAGAGATCCAGCATTTCCCCGGGTATCTCTCCGAAGAAAAAAGCTTCAAAATCGGACATCAGGGCCGGCTCCCAATTGAGCATGGTGAGCAGGGCCCGGTCGGGATCCAGAGCTTTTACGGCAAACCCAAAACGGCTTCCCTCTTCGCCGTAGTAGACGAAAACCATAAGATTTTTGTCTACAAAATTCAAAAATCTTTCCGGAGGATGGATATTGTAGAAATTAAAAAGGTCGGCGATGGTGGCAAATCTCTCGGTCTCGCCATCCTGCAGTTTTATAATCAGTCTTTTAATGCTGCCGTAGCGCTCCTGCTCCTTCATGGTGTCCCGTATCAAGCGGAAAAGCTGGAGCCGATCCTGGGCTTTGACCGTGATAGTCCGTGAAGTCTCGGTAATGAAAAAGGGAGGAGGAGTCACCAGTTTGGAGGGTCTAATTATAGACCCTCCCCCCTGCTGGGAAGTCCGCCAGACATAGAAACCGCCTCCGCCCAGCAATAAAAGAGCCACAACGGTAGCTACGATGGAGTTTTTTTTCTTTTTAGATAGACTGCTGAAAAACCTCTGGCCGCCGTCTGCCGGTCCGATCATCTGCGAAAGGCTCGGACGGGAGGTTTTGAACAATTCCTCCGTGTCGGACTTCATGGTTCTCAACAGAGGCCTCTTTCTAGGTGGCTCCGGTGTTATAACCGGGGCGGATGACGAAGAAGGTTGTCCAGCCGGAGCCGGCCCGGGCACGGGGTTTGGTTTTAACTGATCTCCCTCCATGATCTTGTTTTTGTTTAAAAACTAGACGTTACCTAAAGTTTCGGTGGGGACGGCTTGGTCGGTCGGGTCCTCGGTGACGCTCTTCTCCCAGACCTTTCTGTATTTCCTCCGGAGTATATTTACCGGGAACGTCTTTCAGAGAAAGGTTTACCCTTCCCTGCTCGTCTATATTTTTTACCATCACCTGAACCGTCTCTCCAAGCTTAAGAATATCAGTTACTTTATCAACTCGCCATGGGGCCAGCTCCGAAATGTGGACAAGGCCGTCTTGGCGCGGACCTATTTCCACCATTGCTCCGAAATCCAAGATTCTGGAGACCTTTCCTTCCAGCAGTTCGCCCGGTGTTATTTCCTTGGTGATTTGTTTGACCATGGCAAGGGCCTTGGCCATACCTTCCGCCTTTTCGGAGGTAATAAACACCGTGCCGTCGTCTTCAATATCAATTTGCGCTCCGGTAGCAGCGATAATCTCATTTATAACTTTACCTCCCGGTCCAATCAATGATCCAATCTTCTCCGGATTTATTTTAATTATGCTTATTCTGGGTGCCCAAGGGCTTAGCTCCGATCGCGGTTCGGCGATAATAGTCTGCATGTAATCAAGAATCTTCAGGCGGGTATTGAGAGCTTGGGTCAGGGTGGCGCGCATCATTTCCGGAGTTATGCCCTCTATCTTCACGTCCATCTGGACGGCGGTGATTCCATCTCGGGTTCCGGCAACTTTGAAGTCCATGTCTCCGTGATGATCTTCCGGTCCTTGGATGTCGGTCAAGACTTTGTAATCTCCTTTCTCGTTGAGCATCAATCCCATGGCGGCTCCGGCCGCAAGTTTAGAAATTGGTACGCCGGCATCCATCAAGGCAAGAGATGCTCCGCAGACGGAGGCCATAGAGGAGGACCCGTTGGATGACAATATTTCCGATACGATGCGGATGGTATAGGGAAAAGCGTCACGATTTGGCAGTAAGGGCAAAATAGCTTTTCCGGCCAACGCCCCGTGTCCTATCTCTCTTCGCCCCGGTCCGCGCATAGGCTTGGTCTCCCCGACGGAGAAAGGCGGAAAATTATAGTGCAGTAAAAATCTTTTCTTGGTGCGGATTTCCATCCCTTCAATTATTTGCTCATCGCCGGGTGCGCCTAAAGTCAGGGTAGCAAGCGCGTGGGTCTGTCCGCGCATAAAAATGCCGGACCCGTGGACACGGGGCAGTACACCGACGGCGGCTTTAAGTTCCCTTAATTCATCCGGCTTACGTCCATCAGGCCGCTCCCCTTTTTCTAGGATGTGGCGGTGGACGATGTCATTTATTTCTTCATCAAACAAAATTTCACAGGATCCTTTCTGAAAAAGATCGGGATAAGTTTCCACGGCACGCGCAAAAAATTCTTTCTTCACCAAATCCACCGACTCGTACATTTCCTGCTTGTTTTTTTGATAGACGGCTTTTTCGATTCTTTCCGAAAAAGTTTTAAGGAGTTTTTGAAGCTCCAGAGGGACCTCAAGCAATTTAACTTCGGTCTTTGGTTTGCCGTTCTCGGCGATTATTTTTTTCTGGAAATCAACCAGCTGTTTTATGTGACCATGTCCCCACTCAACCGCCTCGGCAAAATCATTTTCAGCCAGCTCCTTGGCTCCGGCTTCCAGCATGTTTATGCGGTCCGCGGTGCCGGAAACCACCACATCCAGCTGGGCTTCTAATCTTTCGGCGGTAGTAGGATTTAGCAGTTTTTCTCCATCCTTATTACGCCCGATGCGCACTCCGGCCACCGGGCCACTCCAGGGTATGTCGGAGAGTCCCAGGGCGAGCGATGCTCCGAGCAGTCCGGGGATGTCCGGATCGTTTTGCTCGTCTATAGAGAGGACGGTTATGATAACCTGCACCTCGTTTCTCATTTTGGAGTTGAAGCGCGGGCGGATGGACCGGTCAATAAAACGCCCGGCCAAAACAGCCTCCTCCGAAGGACGAGTTTCTCTTTTGATGAAGCGGGAACCTAGGATTTTGCCGGTGGCGTAGAATTTTTCTTCGTATTCCACGGACAAGGGAAAGTAATCCATCCCCTCTTTGGGGTTCTTGCCCATCACGGCGGTGGCGAGCACGATAGTATCGCCCAGGCGAACCAAAACCGAGCCGGAGGCCTGCTCCGCCCAATTGTTCAGCTCAACTTGGATTTCTTTATCTCCAAGGGAGCAGGAATATTTTTTAGTATCCACTAAAACTGGAGTTTGGAATCGCCAAGAGGAGTCTCAAATCATTCATTTTTAGATACGACGTATTTTAAGGGGTCGCTTCCAAAAATGAATGATTTTTCTTTTTTTAAGATTCCTACTTAAGCTTTTTCCAAAAACTTTTTACCTTACTTTTAAAAGAAATTTTTTGGGGTCAGAACCTAAATCCGTAAAATCATCAGCCGCCTCCTTCAGTTTGGACGAGGTGGATCGGGCAAAGGATAATACTTCCACCTGGATACCCTTGGCCTTTAGATATTCCACCAGGGGTATGAAGTCTCCATCACCGCTGACGATGACCACCGTATCTATCATGGTCTCGGACAGCCGTACGGCATCAATGGTCAGCCCTACGTCCCAGTCGGCCTTTTTCATGCCACCGGGAAAAATCTGCAAATCCTTTATTCGGGTTTCAATACCGATTTTACCAAGGGCTTCTAGAAATAGTTTTTCCTCGCCGGTTTCCGTGCGGATGACATAACCAATAGCCCGGACAAGCTCCCGTCCGGCAACAGACGATTTTAAAACTTCTTTGAAATTGACCCGGGCGGTATAGAGATTACGGGCCGAATGATACATATTCTGCACATCTATCAGGACTGCTACCCGCTGGGCCTTGTGTTTGATAACCGACACGTTTATTTTTTGAGACCTAACTTTTTAATCAGGCTGTTATATTTTCTCAGATTGTTCTCTTTGAGATAATCCAAAAATTTTTTTCTTTGCCCCACCATCCCCAAAAGTCCGCGACGGGAATGATTATCTTTTTTATGGGTTTTAAGGTGTTCGGTCAGCTGAGTGATTTTTTCAGTCAAAACAGCCACCTGCACCTCGGTGGAACCCGTATCCGTGTCGTGAATACGGTGTTTTTCTATTATTTTAGCCTTTTCTTTGGTATTTAAAGCCATAATCCAATCTTAACACAATCTATCCTTTTTGACAACTATTAAGCTATTATAAAAAAATACGGCGTTTCTTTGGGAAATCACCGCTTGTTGCTAAAATCGCGTATTATTTACTCTCTTTGACCGTAAAAACAGAATCAGCCGGCAGGTAGGAGATAATCGCATTTTCCCAATATGAGCTGACGAGCGCGGAAGAAATTCTTTTGAATCTGTCAGGGTGTTTATCGCGCCAGGCCTGCAAGGCTTTGTAGATATCCTCCGAACGATTACCTTGGTTGTAAACAAACACCAGCCCTTTTCCGTCGTCAAAATAAAGTTCCCGCTGTCGTATATTCTCCTTCTTAATTTCCGATTGGAAATAAGGTACAACGTATTTAAACACAAGAAAGGCCGAGACAACCAAGACCATGGTAACAATAACACCCGTACGCAACCTTCTTAAATAGCGCGCTTCATCCGCGGTTACCATAGCAAAGCTCCTTTGTAAAAAATGTCTACTGTTTATAAGTTTTATAAGATCGGCCAAGAACTGCTTACAGCTTAACACTCTTGATTGCTTTAGTCAAAGAAAGTATCCACCCACCAGGGATTGAACCTGGGTCTGCGGATTAAGAGTCCGTAGCTGTTTTGCTTCTCGCAAAACCCCCGGGATTGCTTTTATTATATCTCCATTCTCCGCCCATCAGGAGTTGAACCTGCAACCTATTAAACTGCGACGTTTACCCCGTATCAAATTTAGCCGGTCCGTCCCCCGAGAGTCGAACTCGGAACCGTCGCCTTAAGAGGGCGCTGCTCTGCCAGTTGAGCTAGGGACGGATAAATTTTGATGAGGGGCCAATTGAGCTATGGGCGGAGATTGGATGGGATTTTAGTAGCAATCCCGCGAAACGATAATTAATCGTTTCGCCCACTAAGCTATGGGGGCTATCTGTATATATCTTTTCTGTTGCCTATGTAAAGAAAATGTATCTTTTGCACTGTTAGGAAACGGAATTTGATTCGGTAATCTTTGTCTATCCAAAAACTCCACACTTCTTCGTGATGCGGCTCAAGTTTTTTGGTGTGCAATGAAGAATAAAATGGATTCTGACGAAAAAATTTGGTCTTCAGATCAGCTTTCTGGCGGACGGCTTTGGGTAATTTTTGATAGAGTCTGATAAAAGTTTCAGTAACAGAAATTTCTATCATATTCATATGAAAACTAATTTTTTGCGTCTAACTCACGAAGAAATTCTATTTTTCGCGTCTTTCCGCTCTTGGACTCTTTTAATGATTTTTTTATGTCCCTAATAAATCCGGCTTGATAAAATCCAAAGACATCAGCAAGCCGCTCCCACTGATCAAGGTTAATTTCTACTTTAATGGTCTTGGAGTTGGGTTTTTGTATAGTTAAAACAGGCATATCTTTACACTACTACCCCGCTGGACATAAATCAAGGTCTTTTTCGTCCCCGGCAGGATTTGAACCCACAACCTCTTGGTTCGAAGCCAAGCGCTCTATCCGTTGAGCTACGGGGACATATTTTTAAGAAATTAACATAAAAATTGAAAAAAATCAATTTTTGGGCTAATATTCGAATATGTCCAAAGGATTAAAAATTCCTCCAGAAGTACAGGATGTAATGCAAAAACTCCGGCAGGCGGGCTTTGAATCTTACGCGGTCGGCGGATGCGTGCGGGATCTACTGCTGGGAATTGGACCCAGAGATTGGGATGTAACGACCTCGGCTAAGCCCGAGGAGATTTTGGGTCTGTTTGAGGATAGTTTTTATGAAAATAAATTTCTGACGGTGACCGTCAAAACCGGCTCTGAAGATCCGGTCTTGTCCGAGATAGAAATTACGACCTACCGCGCCGAAGGAAAATACACAGACAAGCGCCATCCGGATGATGTCCGATTTGCTAAAACTCTTGCCGAGGATTTGTCGCGTCGCGATTTTACGGTAAACGCCATGGCGATGGATTTGGCGGGAAAGATAGCGGATATTTTCGGCGGCCGTGAGGATTTGGAGAAAAAAATAATCCGCGCGGTTGGCGAGCCGGCAGGCAGATTTGAAGAAGACGCCTTGCGCATGATTAAGGCCGTGCGGATGGTGGCCCAGCTCGGGTTTACTATGGAGGAAAAAACTGCGGAGGCCATCAAAAAACTTTCCGGCAATGTGGAGTTTGTATCCTCTGAAAGAATTCGGGATGAATTGGTTAAGATATTGCTGGCCCCCCGCGCCAAGGAAGCCGTAGAGCTTTTGCATAATCTGGGACTATTGAAACACATAATGCCGGAGCTGGAAGAAGGATTGGGCATAGACCAGCGTGGCCCGCATAAATATCAGGTCTGGGAGCATAGTCTGCTCGCGTTGGACTATGCAGTCCGGCAAAATTGGTCCTTGCAAATCCGGCTGTCGGCTCTCCTACATGATGTCGGTAAACCGAGGACGCGGGAGCGCCGGAATAACATCTGGACCTTCTACGGACACGATGTGGTGGGAGCCAAGATGACTTTGGTGATTTTAGCGCGCCTGTGTTTTCCGGCCCGTGAGGCGGAAACTATTGCCCGGCTGGTCCGCTGGCATCTGTTTAGTTATCATCTGCGCCGCGATGACCAATTTATGGCCGATATGTGGGCGATGGGAGAAGATCCCCGCGAGAAAGACATTGAAGATGCCGAAGAAGAAATGCAGGAGACGACCGACTCGGCCATCCGCCGGCTGATTCAGCGGGTCGGGGCGGATACTATTGAGGATTTGGTGAAGGTCCGCATCTGTGATAGAATCGCGACGGGTGTTCCGAAAGCCGTCCCCTATCGCCTGCGTCACTTCCAATTCCGGGTGGAGAAAATTATCCGCGAGGGTGAGGCTACGAATGTCAAAATGTTGAAAGTCCGCGGGGAGGATATTTTACAGATTCTAAAAATATCGCCCGGGCCGAAAGTCGGATATATTTTGGATGCTCTGCTTGAAGAAGTGCTGGATGATCCGGCCAGAAACAACCGCGAATATCTGCTGGAGCAGATGACCAAATTGGGAAAACTTTCGGACGAAGAATTGCAGAAACTTCGCGAGCAGTCTCGGGAAAAGGTAGAAGGACTGGAACGCGCGCGTGAGGGGGAAATAAAAAAGAAGTACCACGTTAAATAGTTTTCGGGCCATAGTATAGTGGTAATACGCAGGGTTCGGGACTCTGAGTCTTGGGTTCGATTCCCAATGGCCCGAATGAATAAGTAGGTAAAGGGCCCATAGTTAAGTGGTATAACGGGTCATTCGCATTGACCAGGCGCGAGTTCGATTCTCGCTGGGTCCAAAAATGGTTACCTTAAAGACACGTTTAAGTACATAATACGGAAGTGATAAAAGAAGGACTCACTTTTGACGATGTTCTGCTTCTGCCCAAAAAATCCCGGGTGTATTCGCGCCAAGATGTATCGCTTTATACCAGATTTTCCAAAAATCTGGAGTTATCTGTACCTATTGTATCGGCCAATATGGATACGGTCACCGGTGCCCGCATGGCGCGCTTTATGGCGGAGGCCGGAGACATCAAGGAGGGAATGGCGAGGAATTAAATGTTACAATTAAAACGCTATAGCGTTCTAATTGTAACATTTGTAGTTTATAGAAAGAAATCAAAAATCCCGCGTGATTCGCGGGGTTTTTGTATTGATTATTTATTTTGATAATTTTCCAATCCTCTTTTCATTTTGGCCATGTCTCCTATTACCACTTCTCCGTTTCTAGTGGTATAAGTTACACCCAAGAATCTCATAGCCCGATCAAAAGATTTGTCTACATAAACATCTTCAATCCAGCCGCTTTTAGATTTTTTCATACGGTCATAGAAACTGTATATTGATTGAACTTCTTTTCCGAAATCTTCATCGCTAAAATCTTTCTTCTCTCTAAGAATTTTCTCCAAAGAAGTTTTTCTAACCCCTTCATTTACATGGAAGTCTTTGTGCTGTTCTATAAACCTATCTCCAGATAACATCTTGTTTATAGTTCTCCGGGGATTGGTTATTAACCAAGCACGATTAAGATAAGTTAGACGGCCGGCGTCGTACCCGCGAGCTTCCTTAATCATCCAACCCATCTCCAAGTCTTCTCCTAAATTTGATTTTTCATTGTAGCCCCCTATGGCCGCATAAATGCCTGAACGAAAAGCGGAGTTACATCCGGATAGTTCGGGAGAGTTCAGATAATTATATCTAAAAGCAATAGTGAAATAATGCCATAGTCGTTGAGTGGCGTGGAATAAGGGGTATTGCTTGAAACTTTCTGGCGGGAAATCCCATTGGCCGGCCAGGGCATCTAGCCGACGATTCTTTTTGAAAGTATCGGCTATGTCGTTAGCATAATTCTCACTTATATCTTCCATGTCGGCATCGTTGCTTACTATAGCTATAGATTTATTTATACCAGCCTGCTGTTTTCGCAGGAGCACCGCATCCGCCAAATTTTTTCTAACTTCCCCTATGAATGGTTTGTGATCATACTCTTTATATAGATGGGTTAGCTGCAGGTCTGGGTATTCTTTCTTTATTTTTTCCATAACCCCGGCGCTATTATCTCTGTCTTTATCCCGCGGATGGTTTTCCAGCACCACTATCTCAAACCCGTCTCTATTTTTAAGTTTGGCATAATTTCGCAGAGTTTTTTCGAGATTGCTACCTTCTTGATAAGAAGGTATGGCTATTACTGTTTCTACCGAATTATTCATTGGTTTAGTGCCTTGAAGTAACTCAGTAAGTTCTTTTAAGTAAGATTGATTTTGCTTGTCCAAGTATTCTTTGACCATAGCCGAATCATCTCCGGAAAGATCTATATTTTTATTTTCCAGAATTTTTGGCGACATTCTCTCTCTATAACTTTCTCGCGCCAGCATACCCTCATATCCATAATAAGTAGCGGTGCGCTCGGCCAATTTTTTAGATTCAGCTGGTTCAAGCGGTTTTCTGCCAACTAAGGGTATGATAAACGGCGGGTCCATGCGCCAATCGGCAGGCAGATCCCAACGGGTAGAGGTGAATTGTTCCGTAACTTTTTCTACTCCATTGGTTATAGTCTCGGGCGAGGTGTCCAATCCTTCGCCGACGGCTGTGGCAAAAATTTGTACTCGCTCTGCCGCTCCTTTAGCCCCGGTTACCTCCGCTACCTCCGAAAACTTGGCCATAAACTTGGGTGTGCCGTTGCCCCCGATGAATATTTTACCCAGTTCGGTATTAGGGTTTATAATCGCGTGTCCGGTGGAGTCGATGTTTACTTCAAACACTTGATTTTGAGTGCCACGGGACATGGATAGTAAAATCTTCAATTTTCCTTCGGCCATTAAAGCCCGCACATCGGGTGATAATCCGGCGTGTTTGGATCCGTCGGGAGTCATATGGTCGACAGAGAAACGGTAAGTTCCATCTTGCTGGAAATCACCCATAAGTTTCAGCTCGTTGCCGTCGGGAGTTGGAGTATCGTTTTCCAGCCACGGTCCGCGGGATATTCTGTGGGAATTATCGAGGATATAATCTTTATGTTCTTCCAAGAGGCGGTTGCCCGTGCGGCTCTCCACCATTTTTTCCGTAACTACCGAGGTGGTTTGCGGATCACGGATCAAGATACCCTGCTCCGCCAAAGCTTTTTTAGAAGCATCGGTCAGACCGCCGTCTTCATTAAAATCTATTCCGGAGTTTAAAACCTTGCCGCCGCGCAACAGCTCAAACTTGTCTGTGAATTTGTTAAATCGCAAATCAATCCCCTCGGGAAAAAAGATTTTATGGTTAGGGTCTAAAATAACTTCTCGCAGGTTTCCTCCGGCGACGTGCGGATAATCCTGCGACCACCAGCGACGCAGGGCTTCCAAGGGTGTGTAATGCGCTTCGCCCCCCGCCGGCACTTCTCCCTTTCGTCCTTGTACCCAGCCTTCCACCAGACCCTCTTGGTGGGTGAAGAAAGCCGCTCCTTCTTGCGCCACCGCTCCTACGGCCAATCCTATCCCCACCCCCCACATCGCTTTTTTCCAAGCCCTGTTGTTCCTCATCTTGCTGAACAAACGGTCTTTGTTTTCAATTCCCTTGTCTCCTTCCAGCAGGTTTTTTATCCGAGTATCTTTAAGCGATTGCAAAAAATCTTCCAGAGATTGTCCGGCAGGAATATTCAGTCCCTTACCCAAAAGTTTTTCATCGGTGTATTCTGACGCATCCATCGCGTCCAATATTTCTCCCGCGCGGATAAAGTCCCATTTGGCGTACTCATGAGTACCCTGTTCGGTGAAAGCGCCATGATGTTTTTCTATGTCTTCAATCACAAAACCTTTTTCCATCCGCCGCCCCATAATCCAGTAGGCCAGCTTGTCCTGTTTGGCCTCGCGGTCTTTCAAATCCTGCATTTCTTGAGATTCCAGATATTTTTTGATATCCGGCGCACCAATCACGCCCTCCAGTTTGTAATCAAATTCCGGACCATGTTTAACTATTTTGGCTTCTTTATTTAGAATTTTTCGGATATCCACTTTGGCCTGCGCCCGCAGCAAATCCAGCCGCAGTTGCTCTTGCGCCACGCGGGTGGTGTCCGAATAACTGATGAGGTCAATTCTGTGCCGGTCGGAAAGCGAGATTCTGGATTCTATCTCAGACAGATGAGCCATCACTGTTTCCAGTTCTTTTTGGGTGAGGTCGCGCAGCTCGCGCGCACCGCCCTCCTTTTTTATATATAAACTATTTTCCAAGGCATCAGCCAAATCATTGGCCTCTCGGGTCTCATAGCGGTACTCCTCCATTTCTTTGCGGCGGGGAGATTTTTCGGTGTCAAAAGTTATGCCTTTGGCCATTTCGCGGAAGTGCAGCCGTCTTTCTTCCTCCACTCTTTTTTTCTCGCGCAGTCCGGCAATGCCTCCGCCCAGAAGCGCCGAGCCGCCGAAAGTAAACCAGGCGGCTATTTTACTGCGTCCCAGACGCTCGGGGACTTGCAGAAGGGCCGTATAGGCGATAGCGATAGTTGTCTCATTTATGAGTCCCCAGCTTTTACCGTGAATTTTATCTATAATCCGGTCTACGGTATTAAATTGCGCCTCGGTGCGGACCCCGCTTTTGGCTTTGCCGACAGTGACGTTAAAATCCAAATCAATTTCTTCTATTTTTTGCCCATGCTCTACCGCCTGTCTAACTTCCTTGGCCACCTCAAACAGGTTGTCCGCATATTGGTAGCCCTGCTCGGCTACCTCCACGTGGCCTTTGCGAAAATCGGCTTCAATTTGTTTCTTTTGTTCTTTGTATGATTTTTTATCCAGTTTGCCGTCTTTATAGTCTTGTTCCAGAGTTTTGAGTCGGACGTCGGCGTGTCCGGTGTCCACTCCTTTTAGTCTGGCCAAGATTCGTTTTCGTTCTTCTTTAAAATTTGCCTCGTCTATCTCACCCATAGCATAGCTGCGGACCAGGTCTTGGACCTGTTTTTTGATCTCGGCTTCTACTATTTCGGGTTTTTTCTCGCCCAGCTCCGTGTGGACCAATTCTTCGTATTCGCCTGAAAATCTCTCTACCAAAGCGCCCATGGTTTGCTCATGGGCTTTGCGGTCGGCCGTCTCGGAGGCAAAAATATTGTCCTTTTCGGAGATCTCTTTTTTAACTTTTTTTATTTCCTTCTGGCGGCGGTATTCGTAAGCCAAGTTCTGATGCCAAATCTTCCGGAAAAATCCGGTAAAACCTTTCATTTTTTCGGCGGTCTCCGTCAGCCGTCCTTCGGCGACGTCGCGGGCCTGCTCCGAAGCAATGCTTCCCGCTTCCACAAAAACTATTTTTTTCCTGGCCGATTTTTCTGCCGGTCTCTCCGAACTTTTTTCTGGTTTCTCTGCTCCTGCCTCGCCGGCAGGCAGGCCTCCCTCCGGAGCGATAGTAGGATTTTCTGAAATCATGGTTTAAGGGGTTAGATAAGTCTGTCCAAAAGAAAGCAATGCGGCCGCCACTGCTTCATCCAGGTTTGGTATATGTTCCTGGCAAAAAGTTCTTAGCTGGACTTCGCTCCCCTCATCCAGCAGTTTTTCAAAATCGTTCAGCATCGTAGGCGGAAGCTTTTCCACGATGGTGGCGTTTACCCGGTCCTCCGCCCTGGCGTATAGGTCACTTTTGACTTGGGCGAGCACCTCGCCGTCGAGGTTGGTCAGACCCTTTTCTTCAACCAGTCGGTCTATGAACTGGTCCAGCCCTATAGCGGCTGATTTCTTGGTTCTTGGCATAGAAATTGGTTATAATGTAATTAAAGAAACTTTTCCCCCTAATTCTTTAATTATATCAAAAAATAGGCGGGATTACAACAAGATGAATCCCGTTAGAAATGTATGTTGATACTTAATACCAAACAAAAAACTGAGTCTATGGCGAGAGTTTAATACATATAAATTATAGTCCTAAATTTCTAACGGGATGAAAAGGCTTATCGTCTATACAATTTTAATAACCGGGGGGCTATCTTTTGGCTGGAAGTATCTGCCGCAGGATGCGCGCGACAAAACCACCGCTTTTGTGGGCAATGTTTTACGCGGGCAGAGCCAGGTATCCGATGTGGTGACCCAAGAAGAAGCCTTGCCGTCTGATCCCGAAGAAAAAAGAGCTGTTTTAATAGACCGTCTGAAAAATAATTTAGGAGAGTTAAAAAATACGATTACTACCCCGGCTGTAAAAAAATCTTCCGCCTTGTCCGATAAGCAAAATCAAGATGAAATGCCTCAAGTAAGGGACAACGCCGAAACTCTGTTTCTATTGACGCAGTCCGACCAATTGCTTAAACGACTGGAAGAGGCCAATACCGACGTCACTTTTGGTCGGGAAATTATAAATAGAACCCTAGAGGTTATTTTGCCGGAAAAGAAACAACCGACCATAGAGTGTCCTAAATAAAATCTATTGAAGCTTAACTTCAATAGATTTTCTCCAACTTATAATAAATGAGCCGATTTGGCTCATTTATATACTTCACTAATTTAGTTCACCTTCACTTTCAGCTTCTGGACTCCTCCTCTCTTTTTCTTGGGCAGGCGGATGGTTAGCAGGCCGTGTTTGAGGGAAGCTTCCGCCGCTTCATCGTCTATCTCCTCCGGCAGGATGACCGAGCGGGAAAAACTGCCCCAGAAAAGCTCTTTGTAGTAGTAATTGTCTTCTTTTACCTCATCCACGCATTCCCTTTTGCCACGGATGGTCACGGTATCGCTCGAAATGGATACGTCTAAATCTTCCGGCTTGACCCCCGCCACCGTAGATTGGATAACAATCTCGTGTCCTTTATCATATATATCAACCGTAAGCTCTCCGTCTTCGTCCAAAGATGTCTCCTCGACATCGTCGTCGGCGCGTCCCTCCATGTCCACTTTTACGTGGGTTGGTTTGGCGGCTGGCCGTCGGGGAGCTTTTATGGCGCTGGACGCCAAAACCACCTGCTCTTTTTCCGGACCCTCTTCACTTCCGGTAAGTTTTTCAAAAAAATTGGACATTTTTATTACAAAATTTATTTTCTACCTGTTATTATCCTAAAATTTATGTATCGGCGCAATCCCCTAACTATCAACCCCGTTAGAAATCTGGCCAGAAAAGCCCCTTAAGAATAATCTACCATAGATACAAGGCTCCATAAAACCATTTTACAATATCTAGAAGAATTTCTAAACAGGGTCAACAGGGCCGACTACTTCGCGGGTCTTTTTGAGCCGTTCAAAATCTATCAGTACCATCACCGCCATGGTGGAGAGAAGCAGTATCAGATAAAAAGTCCCTTGCGGTATTATACCACGGATTAAAATAAGATAGTTAAAAATAGTATGCAGAATGGAGGCAATGATTATGCCCAGCGCCACGAAATGATGCCGGCGGGGATGAAAAAAGGCGCGCGCGAGAAAAAATCCCACCAAGCCGGAGGATAAAGCGTGCAGGAGGTTGGCTCCCAGGAAGCGGTTGGTGGCAATCTCCATGCCGAGCAGGGCGTTGCTGCGGAATATCGGAAAAAGAAAAAGGATATTTTCCAGTGCCGCAAAACCCATGGCCGCGGTCATCATATAAATCATGCCGTCAATCGGCTCGTCAAAATCCTTTTTTTTGAGTACCAGAAATTTTACCGGCAGATATTTCACGTATTCTTCTATCAGGGCTATAACTCCAAAAAGTACCAGGGGACTTAAGTTGGCATCAAGGCCTCCCCGGCAGGAGCCGGTGGCGAGCGCCACCCAAGCACACTCTCCCACCAGCGCCAGGATGGCCGAAGCCATGCCACCGACAAAAACCAGGATGAGGAGTTTTTTAGGCTCGGGGTGGCCGTCTTCGCGCAAATAAAACATCAGCCACAAAATAGGGGGCAGGAGCGCAAACAGGACATAGCTTAAATTGGTACTGACGACGACAGCGGCTTCCATTTATTTTTTAGGCCATTCTTCTACCAGCAGAAGTTTTTTATTCTCTACAGGAAGTTTATCCCAAATTTCCTCCGTTATGAAGGGGACAAAAGGATGCAATAATTTTAAAACATCTTTTAGGACGTGGGCCAGGATGGCTCGGGTTGAATCGGCCAGAGCAGGATCTTTAAGCTGGGATTTGCTTTCTTCCAAATAAATATCGGCCAGATCGTGCCAGGTAAATTGGTAAATCAATTGCGCCGCTTCATGCAAAGAGAAATTATCCAGATATTCGGTCATCTGTGTTTTAACGTTTGCCAGTTTTTCCAAAATTGATTTATCGGCTTCGGTTTTTGGCTCGGGTACAGCCGCAAAATCTTTTTTATCTGTAGAGGCCAAAATGAAACGGGTGATATTCCAGAGTTTGTTGCAGAAATATTTCATACCCCGTATTTTATCCTCGGATAAAGGTATGTCGTTGCCGGCGGCGGTGGAGAAGATAAGGGCGAAACGCAAGGCATCAGCCCCGTAGGTATCTATGACGCCCAGAGGATCTACGACATTACCCTTGGATTTGGACATTTTCTGGCGGTCTTTATCCCGTACCAGACCGTGCAGGAGGACTTTTTCAAAAGGAGGTTTCCCCGTGCGGTAGTAGGAAAACATAATCATCCTTGCCACCCAGAAAAACAAAATGTCCCAGGCGGTCTCCATCACCTGCGTCGGATAAAAATTTTCAAAAGTTTTTGTGCCATGCTTGACGTCGTTGGCCTGTATCGCCGCGTACGGCCATTGGCCCGATGAAAACCAGGTATCAAAAGTGTCGGGGTCTTGTTTTAAATCGGCTGACCCGCACTTGGGACAGGCGGATATTTTATCTTCGGTGTCGGTTATGACTTCTCCGCAGGTGCAATATTTTACGGGGATAGGTATCCCCCACCAGATTTGGCGGGAGATGGGCCAGTCGCGGATGTTTTCCATCCAGTGCCTGAAGATTTTTTCAAACTTTTCGGTGACAATTTTTACCTCGCCCGAATCAATGGCTTTCAGCGCCATATCGCGCAAAGACGGCCGGCCGTCAGCGAGTGGTTTGGTCATAGCCACAAACCACTGGGGTATTATCTGCGGCTCAATGACTGTATTGCATTTGTAGCAGATTTTGACGCTGTGTTTATAACCCTCATCGGTTTTTTCCAAAAACCCCTTGGATTTTAATTTCTCAACTATTTTGGCGCGGGCCTCGGCAATTTTTATACCCGCAAATTCCCCGGCTATTGGCCGTAATCTCCCGAATTTATCTATAATCTGCTCTTTATCCAGCTTATGGCGCTCGGCAATTTCAAAATCCGTAGCATCGTGCCAGGGAGTAATCGTCATCACCCCTGTGCCAAACTCCATATCTATCGCCTCGTCTTTTATAACCGTGGCCGTGATGGGGCCGTTAATCCATTCCAGACTTATTTTCTGTCCATCTTTATATTCTCGATACCGTTTGTCGGCAGGATGCATAACCACGTATTTGTCGCCGAATTTTGTTTCGGGCCGGGCGGTGGCAATGGTGAAAGGCCCATATTTAAGATAGTACAAGGGTTCAGTCCGCTCTTCATATTTAGTTTCCAGGTCCGACAAGGCGGTCTGGTGTTTAGAGCACCAGTTGCCAATCCTGTCGCCGCGGTAAAGCAGGCCGTCGTCATGCATTTGTTCAAAAGTTTTGTAAACAATTTTTATGATTTCGGGATCCAGGGTAAAAATATTGCGACTCCAATCGCAGGATGCCCCCAATCTTTTTATGGCTTCTTCAGAAATGTGTTTATTTTCCTGAACATAATCCCAGATTTCTTTATAAAATTCCTCGCGCTCCATCTTGAAACGAGAGCGACCTTCTTTCTCTAACTTTTTCTCAAAAACTACTTGAGTTTCAAATCCAGCGTGGTCGCTGCCGGGCAGCCACAAAGTTTTTTTGCCCAGCATGCGGTGGTATCTAATCAAAATATCCTGGATGGTGTAGCCCAAAGCATGTCCTACGTGCGACGGCGCGTTGGCGTTGGGCGGAGGCATGATAATGGTGTAGGTTTTGAGATCCTTCGCTTTGCTCAGGACTCGCTTCGCTCGGCTTTGGGCAGATTGTTTTGGTAAACAATCAGGATTAAAAAAACCGGATTTTTCCCAGAGAGTATAAATCTTATGCTCCGTTTCTTTTGGGTTATAGGGTCCTTTTATTTCTTCAGGCATGGCCTTATTATAGCATTTTCAAATACTTTTCCCCAGTCTCAAATTAGTAGCTGCTTCTAACCCCCCAGATTTTTAAGGGGTTTTAAGATTTTTATTTCCTGAATAAGATTCATAAAGTACACTCTGATTGACACAAGATATAACCCCAGTATATACTGGGGTTATATGGAAAAAACGCTAATAAATATCAAAACCGACAAAAAATTAAAAAAAGAAGCTCAAAAAGTAGCTCAAGAACTGGGCCTGCCTTTAGGTACTATAATCAATGCGTATCTGCGGGAGCTGATCCGTGAAAAAAGGGTCGTATTTTCTTCACCGTCGATGCCGAACGAAAAAACCCAAAAAATGCTTAAGAAAATTGAGGCTGATCTGCGGTCAGGAAAAAATGTTAAAGGTCCCTTCTCTTATGAAATGGCAATTAATTATCTTCATTCTCTATGAGGGTATCTTTCCACAGGAATTTCAGCCGGGATTACCAGCGATTATCGTCTAAAGTCAGAAAGCAATTTGAGAAACGTTTAAGACTATTTTTAGAAGACCCTTTTCATGTTTTGCTAAATAATCACGCTTTGCATGGAGAATGGAAAGAGTATCGCAGTATCAATGTAACCGGCAATTTAAGGGCAATTTATAAACACTGTAGCGATGATGTGGTTGAGTTTGTAATAATTGATACTCACGGCAATCTGTATTCTTGATTTGCTAATTACCCAATCTCAAATTAGCATCTGCCTCTAACTTTTCCAGATTTTTGACAGGTTTAAGTATCTTAACTTCCGCCCAAGCGGCCAGCGCAATCATTAAAGCGTTATCTCCGGTCAGAGAAGTTGGTGACAAGAGACAAGTAACTTTTGGAAATTCTTTTTTTATGGACTCCGAAAAATCGTGACGGAGTTTTTTATTGGCCGCCACTCCCCCGCCCAGGATGATGGTCTTGGGTTTGTATTCTTTGGCCGCGGCTAGAGTTTTTTTGATTAATACTTCTACCACCGCGTCTTGGAATTCCCGGGCGATAGCCGGTTTTAATTTATTTATATTTTTCTTGGCAGCTTTCAAATCGCGAAGCAAATAAAGTACGGCGGTTTTTAGACCGGAAAAGGAGAAATTATAATCTTTGGAATTTAGCATTGGTCTCGGTAGTTTAATTCCTTGTCGTTTGCCTGCCTGTCCGGTAGGCAGGTCGCTTGTCACTTGTCGCTTGTCGGCCAAGGACGATATTTCCGGTCCCCCAGGATAAGCAAGGCCGAGAAGTCTCGCGACTTTATCAAAACATTCCCCCGCCGCGTCATCCAGCGTCTCTCCGATTATTTGGTAGTGTCCCAGTTTTTTGGAGTAGACGAGTTGAGTGTGTCCGCCGGAGACTATTAAGGATAAAAAAGGAAAAATGATGGATGTCATCCTGAGGGCAGTGCCCGAAGGATCTCTATGAGATTCTTCGCTCTCCGACCTCGTCTCGACTCGATCGAGGACGGGTCGCTCAGAATGACTGATGGGTTGTGAAAAAGCGGAGTAAATGTGTCCTTTAAGATGATTTACGGCGACCAGCGGTTTTTTAAATTTTTGCGCCAAACTTACGGCAAAATTTACTCCCGTCCAAAGACAAGGAGCAAGACCGGGCCCATACGTTACAGCTATCAAATCTATACCTTCCGAAAATTTAGCATGAAAGAACGATCGTTGGCTCATGCTAAGTTGTTTCCAGAGAATCGGTAAATTTTTAAGATGCTCCCTTTTGGCCAGATTGGGAAATACCCCGCCATAAGGACGGTGTATTTCTATCTGCGAAGACACTAAATTAGCGAGAACCCTTACCTTGTCTTTACTGGCTTCAATTAGAGCTAAACCAGTTTCGTCGCAACTTGTCTCAATAGCTAAAATACGCATAATCAGTTTATCCTACTTAATTAAAAAAAATTCGGCAACCACCAGGTTGCCGAAATAATTTTTCTAAAGGCTCAATCTTTTTTATGGACAGCAAGCGCTGTCAAGAATCTTCTTGACGTGTCCATGCACGTCATTCCAGACACTTTGTGGACTAAGCAGAAGCGGTCTTATTATGACCACCCGGAAAGGCTCGAAAGAACCCAGGTATAGGGAATCAATAATTTCCTCGTAAGCCCCGCATATCTTTTTGACAAAGTTGAACCTTTCAGACAATTTTTGACGTCCAGTCAATTTCAGGGCGGCGCGCGCAAGACACACTTCAGGTTCCATTATAGAGACGAACATCAGGTCCGGAAAAATCAACTTATCTCCGATAATCTCTTTCTGTATTTTCCACAGATCTCTCCAGCGCAACGAGCCGGAAGCCGCGCCGAGGGCAAGGATGTGGAAAACAAACTGGTCGCAAATTACCACAGTTCCAGATTGCCGGCGTTGGGCGATGGAGTCCAGATGGAACAAGTGGTCAAATATAAGGCAATACTGCAAAAGCATGGCCAGATTGTCGTTGTTTCCTCTAAGAAGTTCATTTGCAAATTTTTCAAAAATCTTAAAATAATCCAACTGGACTGGTTCTAACCCGTCCTTGAGCCCAAGAAGAAAAGAAGACCCCAGAAACATACGAATTGCTAAATCTGTTTCTCCTCTGTCACCGGATAAAATCGCTCGCGCTATATTTCCGAAGACGCTACACTCCGTAGGCTCGGTATCAACATCAACTTTGATTACAGCTTCATGCAAATGATGTTTTAACATCTCTGCTTGTGTGGTTTTCCCCGATCCAGGCGGCCCTTCAAAAGCAATTAGTTTTCCCGGAAGTTTCTCCACGGTGTCTCCTTTCTAAAAACTAATGTAAAACAGCTTTTGTCTATATTACGCCTCGTCTAAAAACAGTCAAACCCTTTCCAAAACTACAAAATCGCAGGCGTAAGGATTATCTTTGTCGGCCGGAAAATGTTCTTTTTTAATCTCTCCCCATTCCTGCAAATTAAAATCCGGAAAATAAACATCCCCCTCAAAAGCGTGGTCTATGAAAGTCAGATACATTCTTTGGGCCAGAGGCAGGAATTCTTTAAAAACCCTCTCTCCCCCGATAACCAGCGCCTCCTCGTGTCCGGCGGCCTTCTCCCGCGCCTCTTCTTTGGAATAAACCACGACGACCCCATCCGGCGCCATAAAACTTTTATTTTGAGTCAAGACGATATTCAGGCGGTTGGGCAGTGGATGGCCGATGGACTCATAAGTTTTGCGGCCCATAATTACCGCTTTCCCTTCGGTCAGTTTTTTAAAGCGCTTTAAATCCCCCGGCAGGTGCCAGGGCAGACCGTTGTTTTTGCCTATGACCCGATTGCGGTCTAAGGCGGCGATAAGTGAAATTATCATAATATTAAAATTCCACCCTAAAACAGGGTGGATTAAACCGCCATCGGCGCTTTGATGGCGGGATGATACTGGTAATTTTCCAGACGGATGTCATCCATCAAAAATGAATCTATATCCTTTACCTCCGGATTTAGCCAGAGAGTGGGCAAGGAATAATGCTCGCGAGTAAGCTGTTCTCGGACTTGGTCAAAATGATTGTGATAAATATGAGCATCGGCCAAGATCAAGATTAGTTCCCCGGGTTTTAATCCTGCGACTTGAGCAAGCATGCGGGTCAGCAGGGCGTAAGAGGCGATATTGAAAGGAACTCCCAGAAACATATCGCAGGATCGTTGGTACATGCAGAGAGATAACATATTATTGGCCACAAAACACTGGAAAAACATATGGCACGGAGGCAGGGCCATCTGGTCCAGTTCTCCCGGGTTCCAGGCGGTCACGATAAGCCGGCGGTCATTCGGGTCTTTTTTAAGACGCGCTATTAAATCAGCCAGCTGGTCGTGGGGTTTTAAAACAAGATTTTCGCCGTCCAGTATGGGTTTCTGCCATTTGCGCCATTGCACGCCGTAAACTCTCCCCACATCTCCTTCAAAAGTTGCCTTAGGCTTCCAATAGGGGGCATCGGCATTTTCGTCCCAGATGTGGCAACCCAAAGCTCGCAGGTCTTTTACGTCCCGACTTCCTTTTATAAACCATAGGAGCTCCGCTTTAACTTGATTAAAAGCAAGACGTTTTGTTGTTACTGCCGGGAATAAACCTTGAGTCAAATCAAAACGCAGAGGTTTGACGAAAAGAGCCCGGGAATCAATACCAGTACGATTGGGTCGGTCAACTCCTTTTTCTAAAATTTCTTTTAGGGTATCCAGGTATTGCCTCATGAAATTGTCCTTTCTAAATATAAATATAACCGCCCCAAGTTTAATCAGTTATGAGATGTAAAATGTCTGCCTGCCAACATAACAAATTTATGACTGTGTGTCGAACTTTACAACTCTCATTTCTTATTGTCCCATTCTAAGTTTTGTTACGGTTTTCCAGACAATTTTTTCTATTACCTCAGCCGGCTGGTTGGCGGATATTTCCTGCCAGCCGTATTCTTGGGCCAGCTGCCGATGGATACGGCGGACTTTTTTGGTCAAGTCGTTATCGGCTTCATGCCGGTGGTTTTTTTCGCTGGCGGATAAAAAACGTTCTCCGTCGAGCAGAAACACGTGGTCTTCCTTGAGCAATCCTTCGTTGAGCCGGACCAAAAAATCTTTACGGACTCCGGCTCCCGCCCCCCAGGCGATACTGGTGCCCCGATAATCTTCGGCTACGACGGTTATTCCTTGGTTTAATTTTTCCTCCAGCTCGGGCTGATATTGGTATCGGTTGGCGGCGGCGATTATTTGAAACTCTCTCGGAGTGAGATTGTGCGGATTACCTCCCCGCAGGTATTCATTAAAAATTATTCCCGTCGGATGCAGATCATAAATCGGATATTTAAGGTATTCCGCTTTTTTCCCGGCGTCTTTTAAACGTTTAACTAAAGATTTGGCCTGAGTTGTCTTGCCCACATTGTTGATGCCGTAAAAAACGATAAATTTTCCTCTGGGCATAATTTATGAGACCTTAAAATGTTTTGAGAGCCGCGGTGTGGCCGAGTCAAAAGTATAATTGGAGCCAGACAAAGCATCATAAGGAATTTTGGGAAGTTCAGACATTTTTTCAAATTTAATTTTAGCCGCCGGCTGGCTGTCCCGTAGGACCAAATCTTCAAAGGGGCGGATCTCCAAAACCAACTGCCGTCCCCTGCCCTCTCCCTTCTTCCCCCAGCCGTAGCCAGGGTCAATAAAACCGGCATAGTGGGTCCGGAATTCTCCCGAGCGCGCATCCATCGGTACCATCTCACATGCCAGATGCGGCGGTACCAGCACCCTTTCTTTGGCGTGGAGTATATAAAACCCGCCTCGTTGCATATTTATTTTACCGCCGACGACCTTCAGGGGGCGGAAAAAATCCAAGGGCGCGTAATGATTGATTTTAGAGAAGTCCAAAATTTTTCTGTCGCCCAGGCATTCCCAGCCTGCCTGCGCACGCAGGCCGGCTGTGTCTAATCCTTGTTCCAGATCAATAGTTAAAATAAAAGAATTATCCCGATCTTTAATTTTTATTTCCACGCTTTTCAGAGAATGTTCGCCCGTCTTATCCCACAGCAGCAAATCTTTTTTTAAAGAATCTTCCAGTTGTTTTTCATCCAACGTCGTGTCCTTGTTGAAAAACCTTATCTGCGACAGGGTCTCTCCGACAAATATTTTTATAGGAAAAGATTTTGGGGTGATAGCGATCCATACCTGTCCCCGGAATTTAGCCGGCAGAATATCATAGCGGGAAATACCGTCAGCCAGGATTCTTACCTGCACATCGTTGCGTCCGGTGCTGGATTTGGGATTGCAATGGGCGTAGGTACGGTAATCAAAACAAAACCTTTCTTTTATACGCGCAAGATAAGTAACATCGCGCTCCAATGGCCGGACGAAATCATGTTTTATAGCTCCCAAATCTTTCAGAGTGTCTCGTACTATTTCTCCCGGCCGGGGTAAAAAAATACCCTCCACCCGGTAAATTTCCGGCGAGAGGGTCAAGTCTAAAGAACCCGGCTTTACGTTGACTAAGCCGGCGCCAGCAATAACGCCTCTTTGCATCATTCTTTTTATTTCCTGCGACGGCAGGGCTCCAAGTTTGACCATAATGTTTGTATCCGTATGGGGATTATAGCAGAAAGCAGGCCTCGGGTGTCAAAAAAACTCCGTTTGAGACGGAGTTTTTTTGTGCAGAGATTATTTTACTTCTATGCCCTAAATCGCGCTGTAAGCGCGATCGGGCGAAATTACTTCATAATTTCTATGCCCATACTGCGGGCGGTGCCTTCAATTATCTTTTTGGCGGCGTCCAGGTTTTCGGCGTTTAAGTCTTCTAGCTTCCTTTCAGCAATCTTGCGGATATCATCTTTGGAGACCTTGCCTACTTTTTTGCGGTTGGGCTCGCCCGAACCTTTTTCAATCCCGGCGGCTTTGCGCAGGAGATCGGAGGCCGGCGGGGTTTTTAGTTTAAAGTCAAAAGACCGGTCCTCATATATGGTGATTTCTACCGGCACTATTTCACCGACCATCTTTCCCGTGGCGTCGTTATATTTTTTAACAAAATCGCCAATATTAATACCGTGCGGACCTAAAGCAGTTCCCACCGGAGGCGCGGGTGTGGCTTTGCCGGCCGGCACCTGTAGCTTTACGATTGTTTTGATTGGTTTTCCCATGGATATAAGTTCAAATATCAAAGCTCAAATGTCAAATCAAGTTCAAAGCCCAAAACCCAAAAGAATTTATTTTGTCATTTGGATTTAGGGTTTGATTTGTCATTTGGATTTTGTCATTTGGGTTTAGCAATTATAATTTCTTAATTTGTAGCGAATCCAGCTCTACCGGCGTATCGCGCCCGAAGACATTGACCAAGACTTTTATTTTTCCTCTTTCCTGATCCACCTCGGATACTTTGCCGTCAAAGTCTTTGAACGGACCGTCTATTATTTTTACCGGGTCGCCGACGTTTATTTCTATCTTAAATTTGGGTTCCTCCTGTCCCATCCGTTTCAGCAGGGTTTCCATTTCTTCCGTGGACAAAGGCGCGGGCGTGGTGCCTGCTCCGACAAAGCCGGTTACGCGCGGGGTATTGCGCACCACGTACCAGGAGTCATCGGTCACCACCATTTCCACTAAAACATAGCCCGGATATATTTTTTCCTCCACTATCCGGCGCTTGCCGTTTTTTATTTTTATTTTTTTCTCAATCGGCACGACCACGCTGAAAATTTTATCCTCCATCCCCATGGATTCTATGCGCTGTTTCAGGTTGCGCGCCACGGCGTCTTCGTAGCCGGAGTAGGTGTGGACGGCGTACCAGTTTCTCCCAAATTCACTAGTCTGCTTAGGCATCCCTGTGCTACAACTTCGATAAGTGTCTTTTCCGTTCTCGAAATTGCAGTAAAGTTAATTTAATATATTAGCTTCGTTATTTTTTTTGAACCTTTATTATGCCTAGCGGCAATCGAAGTTGTCGCACGGGGCATGGTTTATAAAACAAAGTTATTCAAAATATATTGGAAAACATAATCAAGTCCACCTAGAAAAAGAGCTAGAGCGGCGCTGATAATGATGACGCTGGAAGTATACCGGATGGTTTCCTGGCGGGTGGGCCAGGTAACCTTTTTCATCTCTATCCGGGATTCCTTTATAAACTCTATGATTTTGGACATTTGTATTATAGTAGCAAATTTGAGCTTTTTTAAAAGGCCCGCAGGCCTTTCTTTAGATGTTTGTAAGTATATACCAAGACGTTATCCGGTGTCAAATATCCGTTTTTAACCCCACTCCTTATCTTTCCCATCTTCTCTGGTGTAATGTTACAGATAAAACGCTATAGCGTTTTATCTGTAACATTTACTTAAGTGTCTTCAGCTTATTGTCCGGCTTTCTCTTCAGCGTCGGCCTGGGCTTCCAGGCTCGAGAGCTCATCCGCGGCCTTATCAAATTCGGCCAAATCGGCAGAGGTCTCTTTTTCTACCTCGTCGGCCGTCTGGGCCAAAATCGTTTCAATTTCATCATGCTCGTCTTGCACGTGCTTTTTTAAATCCTGCAAGGCTTGCAAATCGTCTTGAACTTGTTGGGTGGTCATTAGAGTGATTGGTTAATAATTAGGCTTGCAAGGCGGCCATTCTCTTTTCAATCATCTGAATTATATCTCTTCGCTTTTGTTGCTCTTCCATCAATTGGTCCATTTTTCTTTCTTGAGTAGCCAAAGCTTTGGCCGCGCTGCGCATTTCTGCCTGGAGTGCGACATCTTTGATTCTTGAGATTATAGCATCACGGGCACTTGCTCCCCTCTCTCTGACATTTTGGATTTTTTCTGCGCCGCTGGCGACCAATCGATCTTTGGTTTCCATTGCTCTCCGGTAGGCACTAACGCCTCTCTCGGCAACACCTTCCGCCAGAGCTACAGTTTCCTTTTTCACAAATTTATAAGCCGTAACTCCTCCTTCAGCTACTTCTCCGGCTCTGGCTCCTGCCCATCTTCCGGTGGCCTTGCCCGCCTCTTGTACAGATTCAGCGGCCTCTCCCGCTTTCTTGGATACAAAACCTCCAAGTTGTTCTGCTTTTTCATCCAACAAATCCCCCTTCTCTTGTATAAAAGAGGAGGCTCGTTCGCTCGCTCTTTCGGCAGCCTGCCCCGCTTTTATAACCGCCACATCAGGAGCCAGCAGAACCGCTCCCGCTTTAGCGGCCTCTAATCCTAACTTTTTCCCGAATCTCATCATACTGCTGAACTTATTCTTGGCTCCTTCCCAGCGTCTGCCCAGCCATTCCCCAATTTTGGCGGCTCTCTCCATACCCACTTCTTGAGCACTGGGTTCCTGGCCCATTGTTTCAAAATTCATATTTGTTGAAATTATTATTTTTTATTTAAAGCACTACGGCGACCTTTTTCTCTCACCTCAAGATTAAGGAAACTACCTCAACGTGTCAAACTAAATCAAGCTATATATCCAGATTCTTGACGTATTTGGCGTGTGACTGTATGAATTTCTTTCTGGGCAGGACTTCGTCGCCCATCAACACATCAAAAATATGATCCGCGGCCTCGGCGTCTTTGATATTCACCTGCCGCAAAATCCGTACGGCCGGGTCCATCGTGGTTTCCCAAAGCTGGCTTGGATTCATTTCCCCCAAGCCTTTGTAGCGCTGGATTTCAACTCCTTTTATTTTTTCCGTTCCCGGAGTGGGCTCGGCGGGTTCCTCTTCCGTCTCTTTTTCCTTCTTGCCTTTTTTAGCCTCTTTGGCTTCTTGTTTTTCCAGTTTTAATTTCCTGAATTCAGCGACTAATTTTTCTTTCTCATCGTCCGAGTAGGCGTATTGAAAAGACTTGCCGGATTGCACTCGGAAAAGAGGCGGAGTGGCTATATATAGGTAGCCCTTGTCTATAATCGTCGGGAAGTAGCGGAAAAAAAGCGTCAAAATAAGGGTGCGGATGTGCGCGCCGTCGGTATCGGCGTCGGTCATAATAACAATGCGGTGGTAGCGGAGACGCGATTCGTCAAACTCATCCCCTATGGCAGCACCCAAGGCAATAATCAGAGATTTAACTTCTTTGGAGGCGAGCATTTTATCCAGACGCGCTTTCTCCACGTTTAAAATTTTACCGCGCAGGGGCAGGATGGCCTGAAACTTCCGGTCGCGTCCTTGCTTCGCCGAGCCTCCGGCGCTGTCGCCCTCCACCAGAAACAATTCTGATTGCGAAGGGTCTTTGGACTGGCAGTCGGCCAGTTTTCCCGGCAACATCATGCCCTCCAAGGCACCCTTGCGCAGGACGGTTTCGCGGGCCGCTTTGGCGGCTTTGCGAGCTTTTTGGGATAGTAAGGCTCGCCCGATTATTTCCTGCGCGTCCCGCGGGTATTTTTCCAGCCAATCTTTAATGGCTTCTGTGGCCACCGAATCCACGGCGGTGCGGGCCTCGGGGTTGCCCAACTTGGCCTTGGTCTGCCCTTCAAACTGCGGTTCCCTTATTTTAACGGAAATCACGGCCGTGATACCTTCGCGGACATCGTCTCCGGTCAGAGTCTCGTCATCTTTTTTAAAATATTCGTTTTTGCGGGCATAGTCGTTGAGCGCGCGAGTGAGAGCCGTGCGGAAGCCGGTCAGGTGCATACCTCCCTCGGGGGTATAGATATTGTTGGCAAAAGACATTTCTTTGCCCTGGAGGTCGTCGGTATATTGAAAAGCAACCTCTACCAAAACCTGTCGATTTTCAAGATCGGCCTCCTTGGAGACATAAAAAATATTGTCGTGCTTGACGGTCTCGTTGTGGTTTAGGAAGCGGATGTAGGAGATAATACCGCCGTCAAAATAAAAGGAATGGGATTTGTGGACTTCTGACCCGTCTTTTGCTTTGGATTCTTCCCGGCGGTCCTGTACGGATACTCTTACGCCTTTGGTGAGATAGGCTTGCTGGCGGATATGGTCTAAAATCCTATCCCAATTGAATTCAACTTTTTCAAAAATTTCGGCATCCGGTTCAAAAGTAACCGCAGTACCCGAGCCGGAGCACTTGCCTACTTTTTTAACATTGTATTTCGGTTTGCCCCGGTTATATTCCTGGACATAAAGCCCGCCATCGCGGCAAACCTCTGCCTTCAGCCAGGTGGACAGGGCGTTGACTACCGAGACTCCTACGCCATGCAACCCCCCGGATACTTTGTAGGATTCTCCGCCGAACTTGGCTCCGGCATGCAGGGTGGTCATGACCGTCTCCAGAGCAGATTTTTTGGTCTGCTTATGCGTGTCTACCGGTATGCCTCGTCCATCGTCCACGGTTAGTACTCGATTTTGGGGCAGCAAAGATACAGAGATATTGTGGGCATACCCGGCCATAGCCTCATCAATACTGTTATGGGCCATTATAGGGGAATAACCGGCTACAAAGTTTTCTCCCCTAGGGACAGAAAAATCATAAACCCAAGGATGATTATAGGCTATTTTTCTGATTTTGGTAACTTTAAGAACTCCGAGGTCAGAGGCAATAAAATTTAAAGAATTGGGAAAAAGAGAGATTCTGTTCTGCTCAAGCAACGCTGTCACCTTTTGGACCGTAACTCCTCCGCAGGTATCCATACTGAAAGAATAAGGCCGTGTCCAAGAGATGTGAGAAATAAAATCCTTTACCGGGATTCTGTCTTGATAGGAAGAGTTAGTATTCCAATAGAAATCAAGACGCCAAGAAGGGCCGGCTCTAAACTTTGTTTCTCTGTTTTTACCGTGATAATTAACCGAAATGGGGCGTTCCCCTTTTTGGTTTGTCTTGCCAACAGAAAAGGTTCGGTGTAGAGAATAAAGAAGATAACTTAAACCGTCTATAAGGGATTTGCTGGCCGAAACGGCGGTAAATTTAGATCGCTCTTCGCTGGAAGGGGTAGTTTTTTTAAGGAGGTGTTGTGTAAATGTTTTGGAGGGATATCCATCGCCCGCCAGATAGGCCAGTAGAAAACGTTCTCGCATAAGTGGGTCTGAATTGAAAACCACAGAGGGTATTTTTTTAGAATGACTGTTTGAGCCCGTCTTAAGAACTTCCTTAAAAAGTAACGAAACTATTAACGAATCAATTTGAATCGTAGTAGCAGTTTCGTGCGCGTAATGAGCTACGGCCGCGTATCCCAAGACTTTTTTAAGCAAGTTTTGGGTGTGAGTGATTAGTTCTTTTTCATGCGCGCCGAAACTAAACACTATCCTATTGGCAGACCCGGACGATAAATTTGTGCCCTCAGCGGCGTAAAGTCCCAGAAGCTCCATAAATTCTTCAGCCATAGGAAGGCGGGTTGGCAGAGTAAATTTGCCGCGGTTTTTATTGCCAACGCGACACCCGATAAATTGTTGCTGGAATTCGGGTGGGAGCGTTCTCCAGCCGTTAAAAGGCAGATAATCATAGCGGGCGTAATCTTGCAGAATATTGGAGTAATGTTGCCCGCGGGAAACCTGCTTTGCGTATGGGACAAGCAATGATCTTATTTTTTTCTGCCGCATAAGACTGCGCACGCCATAAATATTGATCCGTTGCGTAATTTCTTTAGGAATTTTTTTAAACTCATCCAGTAAATTCAATTCATGGATGTATTGCCCCGGTTCTTTAAAAATTTTAGGCACCACAACATAATTTCCGACACCCAACTCGCTTCCTCTAACAGAAATTACCCGCCCCTCTTTGACTGTAAAAAGCGAGTGATAGGGAGTAATCTCAATTTTTCTTCCGTTTTGGAGAGTGAATTCAAAGATATCGCTGTTTACTTTATGGCGAATTAGACTTGAAACTGGCTGCCAGGAAAGCGTGAGGTTTTGCGGGTTGAAACTCAAAGTTTTTATGGAAAATCCTTCGCGCAAAATCTCAACCTCTTTTCGTTTAGCAACCATTTTAGCTTGCGTAGAGATAGCACAATCAATAACTTCGCCAATTTTTGCCAGCTCTGTTCTTCCGTCACGTTCAATCAAAACAGGGGTGTCATGAGTCAAAGAGTTGTCCAAAACTTCCCACACCAAATGGTGCAGGCCGTCGGTGCCGGTGGAGCCGATGTACATCCCCGGCCTTTTGCGGACAGGCTCCAGCCCCTCCAAGACATAAATATCCTTGGCGGTATAGCCGTTGTCGGAGGCGGGTTTTTTGTCTTTTTTATCGGGGTTTTTGGCCATTAAATTAAAATAAAGCCTCTGTGGGCCTCATGGGCACTAATTTAAGCTGTTCTTTTTATGTCCATTTATGGATGTATTTTAACAGGTTCTGGGTATAAACTCAACTGTTAATATCATGCAATTGCCATGGTTGTGTCCTGCCAATCTAGTATGATATGCTTATAAAAAGTTCTTTTATAGAGCAAGGAGGAGAATATGTTTCTTAAAGGACCCATTTCTACCTTAATACCCGGCATTTTAAATATTGCCACCGGTAAGCCGTTTGCTTTTGGGATAAACATTTCCGATAGATGTCCGATAAATTGTGACTGCTATTGGAGAATGGCATCAAGAGTAAACGAAATGGAAGATGAAGAATTGGTAAGGTTTGTTTGGAATAAAAAACATACTAACCATGTTGTTTGTTTTTTGATTGGCGGCGAGCCTTATGTGCGTCCGGGGCTTTTGAAAAAAGTTGCCGGTATTATACCTGTAAACATACTTGTCACTTCGGGCACTACTCCTCTTTTAAGTTTGCCCCGTACCATTCATTTTATATCGGTAGACGGCAGAGACGCAGAAACTCATGACAGGGTTAGAAAAAGTAGTGGTCTTTTCCAGAGAATAGTCAAAAATTTATCTAAAGCTCGCCAGCAAAAATTCCCCGCTTATATTCATACAGTTTTAAATGCTGTTAACTATGACCAAGCTGAAGGCATTCTTGAATATTGGAGTAGGGGGGGGTTGGCCGATGGATTGATATTTAGCACTATAACCCCGAACTCCCACAACCCAACGGCTTTGGATTTAAGCGATTCACAAAGAGAAGGAGTCGTAGAAAATTTGCTTGACCTCAAGAAACATTATCCTAGTTTCTTGTGCAATACTCGGCGAATGATTGAACTATTCCATCCGAAAGAGACCAAGAAATTCAATCCTGGACGATGCGCCAACGCAAAATATTTTCCCGCTTTTGACGCTGCTGGTAAAAAGATTCCTAAATGTATATTTGGGCCGGATGCGGACTGTACTCGTTGTGGTTGTATCGTAACAACTTATGCTGAATCTTTAATGACCCCAAACGGATTCTTGTCTGCGCTTGGTTTAGGAAACAAATTTTCTTCCGTCAGTTAACAAAAAGAGCCCTCAGCAAGGCTCTTTTATTTTTACCGTATCTCAGCCCCAAATCTTTTGGCTGTCTCAATGATGATTTTTTCCTGGATAGGCTCAATTTCACGCGTCTCCAGGGTGCGCTCATTGCTGCGATATACGATTCTATAAGTATAGCTCATCTTGTCCGGACCGAATTTTTCGGCGTTATCATAGTTATCCAGAAGTTTAACTTCTTCCACCAAACTGCCGCCCAAATCGCGGATGAGGTCAAAATAATCATTGGGCACAAATTCTTTTTTTACCACAAAAGAAATATCGCGGGTGATTGCAGGGAACCGCGAGACTTCTTTAAATTTGTTGCCCAGGCGCAGCTGCTTTTTTATGCGCTCGTCCCCAGACCAAAGCAATCTTATATCCGGCAAATCCATGCTGGCGATAGCCAGTCTTTCCAAACCGAAACCAAAAGCCCAGCCGTTGTAGCCCACGAGGCCAAAATTTTTAAGCACCTCTTTTTTGGGCAGGCCTCCTCCCAGGATTTCAACCCATTCTCCATTTACCATTACCTCAACTTCAAGCGAGGGATCGGTGTAAGGGAATATGTCTGGGTTAAAGCGGTATTCTACATCGGGTCCGAATACGCTTTTTACAATTTCTGAAAGCACATTTTTAAGGTCATCAAGTACTAAGACACCTTTGCTGTCCGGGGTAATATACCATCCCCCCATTTGATGGAAGATATTCATATGTCTGCGGTCAATCTCATCTTTTCGGTAGACCTTGCCGTAGCAGAGGGTTCCGAGCGACTCATTTTTTTCAATGCGTTCTTTTACCTCCGGCAAATTTAGATAATAGTACCAGAAGACGGTGTCGTGGGTGCGGAGTATATTTTCATCATCCACATAATATGTATCCGATTTGGAGCGGGCGGGATGATCCGCCGGGAAATTAAAAAGATCAAAACTTACGTGTGCCGGTACAATCTCGGGGATGTTGATATCGTCAAAGTCTTTGAAAATAGAGAGAGATTTAACTCTGTTAACCATCTCAAAAAGCGGACTTTCTGGTATGCGCGAAAGATCCGGCATGGCCAAAAAACGCTTCATCCTTAAGCTCTCTGGGTCGTCTTTTGACTCCAAATCACTTCGCAACTTATCCGCCGTGGGCGACTGAATTGTGATAACTTCTCGCATAAAATTTTTTATATAACTTGTAGGAAAATTTCATAATCTCAATTTTCCAATTTGCCTCCCCGGTTTAATATTAGTATCTGCACTATGTCGGCAAAGATGGCCTGAAACGCCAGACGACTCTTTTTTACCGAATCCTCAACATGCTCCGTTTCTTTTATAATGTTATTTCGGTAATCAGCCACGTCTTGCCAAGTAATAGTTCCATTTTTAGCTTTCTGCCAGGCAGTGAAATCTTTTTCGGTCAGATCACTCATCTTTATCTCCGGGGTGTGAGGATTTTCTGGATGATCTTTTAACCATTCTGCTATTTCTTTTCGAGGGGATTCTGAAAACGTTGGTTGTTCGATCATGTTTAAGACTTAATTAATCTTCATATCTTGCGGTACAGTTTTTATATCTTAGCAAAAAAAACCTGACAGATAAAGGATAAAATTTTAAAAATTTATCTGACAGTTATTACCTCAAAGATTGATAAATACTCGCACCCTCCTGGATAATCGGATTTTTGGCTTCCTCCTTTTTATTTACATTGCCGTAGACGAAACTGCTTTCCAGATATTTTATGATAGCCCGAACATCCTGGATGCGGTTGCGCGAGCCCAGCACGGTAATTACTATCGGCCGCCAGCCGTATTCGTACAGCCGGACGCCATATATGCCGGCTATGGTCTGCAGGGCATTGCTGGTCCAGCCCGCCTTGCCTCCGAGAAATCTTTTGTCGTCGCGCGGCCAGTTGACGTTGAGCCAGTAGTACTTGTGTTTTTTATCCAGCGAGACCAGGGAATAATCTTTCTGGGCGGTTAGTTTGAGCAGGTCCGGGTGTTTGCCGTTGACATAGCGCAGAAGCTTGAAAAGGTCTCCGGCGCTGGAAATATTTTCTTGCGAAAGTCCCGAGGAATCCTGGTAGTGGGTCTGCTCCATGCCGAGCTCTTTGGCTTTGCCGTTCATTTTTTCTAAAAATTTGGGATCGTGCAGACGGAAAGCGGTCGCCACGTCATTGGCCGAAGGCAGGATCATGGCGTAAAGCAAATCCAGAACTTTAAACGACTCGCCGGAGGTTATGCCGGAAAGGGTGCCTCCAGCGCTTATCGCCTCCCTATCGATAGTCAGCACGTCGTCCAGTTTAAGGCTCTCCATAGCTACGGTGGCGGTCATGAGCTTGGAGACTGATGCTATCGGAAACGAGTCGTTTTTATTTTTTTCAAAAAGTATCTGGCCGGTTTCCAGATCTTCCGCTAAAACTCCGGCGGCCGATACTTCCGGTACCTGATGCGGTAGATTGCTGCGGCGGAAGAAAGCAAAATCGGTAGTGCTGTTGTCCAGAGTGTCGTTGTATACGAGGACGGTCATCCCCTCCTCCGCTTTGGAGAAAAGGTCTTTGGCATCATCGGAGGCTAGGCGCACGCCGCCGGCATCGGTCTCATAAAACGGCCGGTCGTTGGCCAAAGTCGGCCAGCCGTGGATAAGATAATTGCCGAAAAGATAAATGCTCCAGGGCAGTTTGATGCGGTCATCGGTCTTGGACCAATGGCTTTCGGATTTGGACTGGACTTTGTAAAAACCGGAGGGAATATCAAAAAAGCCGTTTTCCTTACCCCGGGCCAATATCGCGAAATTATTGGTAACCCCGCCCTGCCGGTAGAGAGACAAAGTCATTTTTTCCAGATCTATGAAAATGAAATCTCTTTTTTCCCAGGCCATAGCCTGCTTTTTTTGCAAAACTTCTTTTTTATCCAAAAGGACAGGCTTGTCTTTGGGCAACTCCGCGTAGACCGGATTATTTTCGTCGGTTTGATAGATGGAAAAATAGTTGGCAGGCCCGGCCGGCTCGCGCACCCGGAGCATATAAAACTGCCGCATGGCAAAGTAGCCGGAGAAAAAAACAAAATTGGCCGCGACAAAAAATTTCAGGCCGTACCAAATATGTGTTTTGTTGAAACGGAGATTCACCCTTTTATTATACCGAATCTAGCAAAAAACGGCACGAGGCCGTTTTTTATAAGGCGGAGTCGGCGGGTCTCGAACCCGTAACCTCCCGCGTGACAGGCGGGTGCTCTAACCAATTGAGCTACGACTCCATTTTCTATTTTTTCTTTTTCAGATGCTTGAAAAACTCTATTTGCTGCAACCTATGCTTGGCCTCTTTCAAAGTTTTATACGACCCAAACGACCTTCCGGTCGTCTCCGATAAAACCACGTATTTGCCTTTGATTTTCTTAATCATTTTTTTAGCTGCCTCTGGATGGAGTCGAACCATCTTCTGAACTTTATGAGTGTTCCGTTCTAGCCGTTGAACTACAGAGGCATACCTCGACTTCTTTTATATAAAGTAACTTATTTTTAAGATTTTGGCAACCAACCTAATATTTACTTTTATCCTTATTTTGTATATAATCTCCATGCGGGGTAGAGGAGAAGTACCTCGCAAGGCTCATAGTAGAACTGTGACCCATAATGGCAACATTATGCGGAAAAACTTTCTAAATTGCTGGAAAACCCTTAGAGCCGGATTAGCCACAGCGTAATCGGAAACTTTAAGCGCGAAGGCTAAAAATAATCCGGATTGGGCAATCAGCAGCGAAGCCTTGGCCAAAGGCCAGGTAACGTTCAGAGACTATAATGGAAGGTTCCTGCTTTATCCAAAGTTGGAATATGGTATAGTCCATTCCTCCTATAAATAGGGGGTGTAAAAGAACCTTGAGGCGCCGGTGCAATTCCGGCCCCCGCAACACTTACAAAAAACCTGCGATTAGCTCGCGGGTTTTTTGTTTGGTAAAAATCTTTCGACAAGCTCAAGATAAAATCAGTAAGAGAGGTTTTTAAAGACTGGGCAGGCAAGATTGATCTATTTCCAGTTTAAATTTTTGTCCGGGTTGGTAGAAATTTAAAAATTCTTCCTGTCTTAAATTAAACAGGGGGTCTATAATCATATATTTCCCCGGCGGTATGGGAGAATATTTTTGTCCGTAGTTGTCTAAAACGGTTTTTTCGTATGGCCCCAAGCGGACGGTGAGATCTTGCTTACTCCCGTTTTTTATTTTAAGGAGACAGCCGAATTTAGAACCGGCTTGAAGTTTTAATTTGGCCGGTTCAAATCCGTGGTCGGTATAATCTACCTCCAGCCCGTCAAAATTTTCTTCCGGCTCGGCTGAAATGTTAATCATGTTGTTGTCGGATGCCGAATTTGATTTTTCAGCGGAAGGGGACGCGCGGCCGGAACCGCGTTCGGCGGATTTTAATAATTCCAGAAGATAAGGTCCGCCGTAAACTACCACGGCGGAAATTAAAATAAGCAGAATTAAAAAGATAAACCAATTGTTTCGAAAAAAAATTATCCCCAAAATATAAGTTTTAGGCCGTCTCAAGGGGTTTTTTCTCCATCAACCCCAGCTCTTTTAGAGCTTGCTCATAAGTTTTTATAGCGTATTCTATCGTTTCGCGGGTATTTTGCAGGCCGGGGTCGTGGGCAATGGAGTTACGGAGGCGGTGAGCCGACCAAATCCGGTCCAGCGACGGCATCTGATGGGGGTCAACTATTTTCAGGCGGTCGGCCATAGATTCCCCCTGATAACCGAAACGAATTAAAACCTCATCCAGTAAAGAATCGGCGTGCAGGACCGCCATGTTCCAATCCGAAGGATTGGTTGAGACCATCAGTTCCTGAATCCTCAGCCAATTGTTTTTTACTTCTTCCTTGGGGGAGACGATATGGGTTGCGGCTGTTTCCAGCGCGAGGGTTTCGTGTTTCATCCGCGCATATATTTGTAAAAGCCTTATCAGGAAAATAATACCGGCCAGATTTATAAGGGAGAAAACGATGGACATTATGAAGTTTATCCTCGGCCAATTGATGGAATAAATAAAATCCAGCGCCCGGTTATAAAAATCCAGGATGGGAGATAGGTATTTGCCGAAAACGGCTAAAAAACCCACGGTTATGAGTGCGGCAATAATTATTTCGGCGGTGATAGTGCTTAGCTCTTTTGAGCTCGGACCTTCTGGTTTTTGTGGAGGCATTGTTTAATTATACAACTAAGAGGTTTTCTACTAAAGACGCGAAAGACAATAGCTTGCCGTCGTCGAACCGCCGTCCGATGAATTGTATGCCTATCGGCAATTTTTGTCCGTCCTCCTCCACCAGTCCTCCCGGCAGGGAAATGGCGGGCAGGCCGGCCAAATTGACGGATACGGTATAAATATCTTCCAGATACATCTGGAGAGGATCGGCTGTTTTTTCTCCGAAACGCCAGGCCGGATTTGGCGCCGTCGGCCCGGCAATAAAATCTACTTCCTCCAAAACTCTGGCAAAATCTTGCTTGATAAGTTTTCTCACCTTTTGGGCCTTTAGATAATAGGCATCATAATAGCCGGCCGAAAGGATATATGTTCCCAAAATTATCCGTCGCTTTACTTCAGCTCCGAAGCCAAACGCGCGGGATAAATTATAGACCTCCAACAAATCGCGGGCTTGGTCAGAATGATGGCCATAGCGGATGCCGTCAAAACGCGCTAAATTGGCCGACACTTCCGCGGGCACTATTATATAGTATGCAGGCAGAGCGTATTTGGTGTGAGGAAGATCAACCTCTTTTAATGTTGCTCCCGCCTTCTCTAACCGGTCTAGAGCCGAGCGGATTGTTTTTTCTACTTTGGCGTCCAGTCCCCGCGCAAAGTATTGGCGGGGAACTCCTATTTTTATATTAGCCAAAGAAAAATCTTCGTCTGTGGGGATTTCTGTTTTTGATTTGGCGCCGGTGGAATCAAAATCGTCTCCGCCGGAGATGGCCGAAAACAGTATGCTGGCATCACGGGCGGTTTTGGTTAAGGGGCCGATTTGATCTAAAGACGAGGCCATAGCTATCAAACCATGGCGCGACACTGCTCCATAGGTCGGCTTGAAACCAACCACTCCGCAAAGGGCGGCCGGCTGGCGGATTGATCCGCCGGTATCCGAACCCAGCGCGCCTAAACAAAAGTTTGCTGCCACGGCCGCGGCTGAGCCGCCGGAGGATCCGCCGGGTACGCGAGACGGATCACGGGGATTTCGAGTCTGACCAAAAGCGGAATTTTCAGTTGATGACCCCATGGCGAATTCATCCAAGTTGGTTTTGCCCAGCAGAATTGCTCCCTGGTTTTTAAGTTTGGTTACGACTGTGGCATCGTAGGGCGCTACAAAATTTTCCAATATTTTTGATCCGGCCGTGCATTTTCTTCCTTCTATCAAGATATTATCTTTTACGGCCAGAGGTATGCCTAAAAGTGCCGGAAGATTTTTTTTATGATCCGCCAAAAGTTCATCGGCTTTTTGGGCCTGTTTCAAAGCATCTTCCGTAAAAACCTCAAGATAAGAATGTATTTTCTCATCCCCCTTTTTTATTTCCTCCAAGCAATCTGTGACAAGTTCTACGGAGGAAAAATCTTTTCTCCTTAAACCTTGCTGGGCCTCTACTATAGTAAGTTTGTTTAGATCAGTCATTGAATACTTTTTTTACTTTTATCCATCTTTGCTCGCGGTCGGGCGCCGCTTCAATCATTTTAGCTTGGTTTTTTTCCAGGTCTTTAGAAACTTGCCTATCCTCTCTATATATATTCTTAAAATCCGTTCCGCCTGTTAGGGGTTCTACTTTGGAGGTGTCCACCTCGTTTAATTTCTCCACGAATTCCAAAATAGCCGAAAGGTCTTTTTCGTATTTTTCTTTTTCATCTTCGCTTAATTCTATGCGAGCTAGTCTGGCGATATGTTCAACTTCTTTTTTGGAAAGCATCAAATTTATGATAGCAATTTTGCTGTCCGGTTGAAACTTGACAAATCTACTATTAAGAGTGTATTATAATTCTATAAATAAGGGTTTTTTGACATAACATTACTTACGAGTGGTCATAGCGAAAAATGGCTTAAAAGTAGGCCATTCCTCGCTATGACCACACAGGCCATGGTTCCTCCTCGGATTAGAGGAAAACGAAACGGGCAAATTAGCCCAAGGAGATACAATCATGAGCACAGAATTCGCATCCGCCAGCCTCACCGCCGGCCAACTCAACGCCATCG
>CAYHON010000002.1:0-9249 GCA_964358425.1 uncultured Candidatus Saccharibacteria bacterium
TATTTTCCCAGAAGCTTGTTCAGGATGGCTCTTGTCGCTGGCCCGAGTTGGCCGACTTTCGGTAACTGGTATTGGGACTGTAATCTCTTCACGGCGGCGGAGGTCATGGGTCCGAAGTTGCCGTTGACAGGGCCGTTGTAAAGAATCATGGCCGTAAGTTGCTTTTGGAGTTCAGTAACCTCCTTTCCTTTGGAGCCGATTTTGAGTTGTTTGGTAAATTTGAAAGACGATTCGGAGGCGGAGGTTGGGGTCTCGGCTGGCGCCGGAGCCGGTGAGGCTTCAGCCATGGCCATGACGGTAAAGGGTCGTACCGCGAGCCGGTTGCTGGCATTACCGCCGGCATCGGTGACCAACAGAGTGCAGTTGTCATGCAGGGTGTTGGAAAGGGCAGAAAAAGATATGGTATTGAGTCCCGCCGAGGCGGAGGTGGTGGGGCCGGAGCAGTCTCCCTGGTAGCTTATGGTTCCCGCTTTGGTGGAGGAAAACATATATTCCGGGGTGGCATCGTTGACAACAGGGATAATAGGCACAATTTCGGTCAGTACGGGGACGTTGGCCGAAATGGTTTTTTGTACGTCAGTGCCGGAGAAGGCGGCGCTGGCTCGTCCGGCGGAGCTGGTCAGCGCTACCCCGCTTATTTGCAATGGTGTGGATTGGTCGTTGTGTCCGGCGGCGATGGTATAGGTGGCGGTATAAGTTGTACCGCTGTTGGAGGTGGACCAGCTTAATGATGTGCCGTTATAAGACCCCGAAACCGTTGCGCCAGGCTGGGCGGCGCTGGGGGTCAGGGTGAAGGTAATATAATCTCCTACTTTCAAAACCCCGGAGCTGTTGGCGGTGGAGGTGATGGACGAAATAACTGGAGCTGATACCGAAGTGCCGGGAGTTAACGTGAAGGACAAGCTATTTTGATTGCCGGCATTATCATAAAAAATCAAACTTACGGGCACAGTTCCCTCGGTCTGTCCCCCGGGCAGGGAGAAGTTGGAGGTGTATGGACCGACATTGGCTCCGTTTACCGATTGCGGAGTACCAGCCACAGATACATTGGGGGTGGTGATGGGCTCGTTGGCGCTGAAAGTTAGGGTGGCCGAACTGCCGTATTTGGCAAAAGTATTTTTAAGGGTGTCGGCGGTGAAAGACAACGAGGTAAGCACGGGCGCCTGTCCGTCGGTTACAGATACCGTGCTTCCGTTATATCCTAAACTATCGGTGACGCTTTTGGTGGTGGAGGCCAGAGTAAATGAGCCGCTGGCGTTGGGCGGTAAGTATCCGCCGTCAATCGTGAGATTGATTAAGTTGGTGCCGTTGCCGGCCAGAGTCTGGATACCACGTCCGCTTAAATTTCCTATCATGGCAGAGTAGTCGCTTGTCTGGCTATAAACTGGTTCCGAAAAAGTGATAGTAATGGTGTTGGGATCTGTTATCTTGGCACTAGTTACGGTCGGAGTTGCGGCCAGAGCAGGTACAGCGGAGATTAATAAATAAAAAGAAAACAAACCCGCGGTAACCCGCCCGGGCAAAGACAAACTTCTTGAGGATAGTCTCATAATTTTGGGGTTAATAATATTACTTACATTATAATACTACGAAGATAAAAGATAAAAGGGTGCAGTTTTAAGACCTCTTTTTTATATACTCACGCATAAAATCATATATTTCCTCTCCGTGGTTATCCGGCGTCACTTTTCCCCAGACATGAATAATTTTCCCTTTGGGGTCTATCGCGAATGTTGAACGGACGGCGCCCATATAAGACCTGCCCATAAAACTTTTTTTCTGCCAGACACCGAAGGCTTTCATCAATTCATGTTTCTGGTCCGACCAAAGCCTGAAATTAAGTTTGTATTTTTCTATAAATTTTCGATGCAGTATGGGCGAGTCTTTGGAGACGCCGACTACCCGTACCCCCATTCTTTTCAGGTCGTCTTTCCAATCGCGGATACTGCAGGCCTCTTTGGTACAGCCGGGCGTGTCGTCTTTGGGATAAAAATACAGGACCGCGTATTTTCCGGCCAGGTCTTCCAGACTAACCTTCTCTCCCTCGTCATCCAGTATTTTTATTTTGGTCGGCACTTTGTCTTCTATTTTTAACATAAGCTTATACTATCAGAGTTTTAGAAAATAAAAACACCCCGCGGAAGCAGGGTATTTTTTATTTACTCCGTAGTTTTGCCGTCGAAATGCTCCTCTACTTCATCAGCCTTGGTTTTATGGATAGTCTGGTCCCGGTGATGGGGCGGAGTATATATGGTATATAGTTTTAGGGGGCTCGCGGAATTATTTATCACGTTGTGCTTGCTGCCGGCGGGGACAATAATTGCCGATCCGTCAGATATTGCGTATTCATTACCATCTATGATTACTTTTCCTTGCCCTCTTTCAAAACGGAAAAACTGGTCGCCTTCATGAATTTCCTCCCCTATCTCCTCTCCGGGCCGGAGGCTCATCAAAACCAGCTGGCAATGGACGGCTGTATACACCACCCGGCGGTAGTCTTCGTTTTCTAAAGTCAGTTTTTCTATGTTGTCGCTGTATCCTTTTTTCATTTTTAAAAAATTATTATTTCTTCACTGTGTTTATTTCAAAAGTATTATGGTCCTTTTCAAACTTTATTTTATTGGCATCAAAAAATCCTTCTTGTCCCAGTAACGCCCCCACATAAGGACTATCAATAAAACCAACAGGTATTTTAATGGCTCCAAGATATTCTACTTTTATTTCCACATCGTATACCACAAAAACTTTAGTCTTTCCGGTAATGCCGGTGATTTCGCTTATTTTATTTTTTGATAAATCAACTCCCAAATACTTAGCAATTTCTAAATTAAAAACGGAGCGGTCTGCTCCTGAATCCAGCAAAGCTAATTGTTTAAGATTTCCCTTGGGTCCGAATATATCTATCTCAACCATCGGTCGCTTGATGAACTTGCCTCTATCGTCCGGTAAGTAAGTAGTATATTTATACTTCATAAATTATGGGCGCGTAGCCAAAGGGCACGACCTTATGAAATATAACCTTATTTCGTTCACTATCCTTGACCTTCTCGGCAGTATTTTTAAGAGTTTTGCCGCTTGATACGACGTGCTTATAATCGGGAGATAAAGCAACCCATTTATTCTCAAACGGTTTTAGAAGTTTAGATAAATTAGGTTTAGTCATCATATGATATTTATTATACATTAGTTAAAATAATTTACAAATAAGCATCTTAATAAGATTATATCACTTCTGCTTTTTGGCGCGAGAGCGCTCTATACTAGCGAGATATTGTTTGCGGAGGCGGACGCTAGTCGGCGTAATTTCCAGATACTCGTCTTCGGCCATTACCTCCAGTCCCCTCTCAATCGTTAGGATAAAAGGCGGGACCAGCACGATGGCGTCGTCGGATGCCTTGGAGCGCATGTTGCTAAGCTGTTTGCCCTTGGTTGGGTTTACTTCCATCTCCTCCCCCTTGGCCGTGTTGCCGATAACCATGCCTTCATATACTTCCGTACTCGGGCTTATATACAAAGTACCGCGCTCCTGCAAATTCCAAAGAGAGAAGCCCAGCGCCTTGCCGGAAGCCATGGAAACCATGGAGCCGACGATCCGTTTTCTGATATCTCCCGCGTAAGGCCGGAAGCCGACAAAATGCGAAGATAAAATTCCCTCGCCTCTCGTGTCTATTACAAACTGGCTGCGGTATCCCAAAAGTCCGCGGGTTGGACCTTCAAAGGTAAGCCGGACGGTTTTACTTTCGTGTCCGTGCGAAATATTGCTCATCACAAAAGCGCGCAACCCCAGCCGCTCAATGATAGCTCCCTGATACTCGGCGGGCGTATCCACTAGCACCTCTTCAAAGGGTTCCATTTTTTTGCCGGCATCCGTGCGGATAATAGCCTGAGGCTGCGAGACCTGCAGCTCGTACCCGGCGCGGCGCATATTTTCCAAAAGTATCGCGATGTGTAGCTCCCCTCGTCCGGAGACTTTGAAACTATCCATCGCCGAGAAATCTACTCGGAGTCCCACGTTGACTTCCAATTCTCTTTCCAGATATTCGCGGATTTGACGGGAGGTGACGAATTTTCCTTCTCGTCCGCCAAAAGGAGAATTGTTGGCTAAAAATAAAATTTCAATCGTCGGCTCGTCTACGGCAATGGCGGGCAGAGGCGGTATGTTTTCATCGGCCGTCACCGTCTCGCCAATGTCTATATCCGAAAGACCTGCAATAAGCGCGATGTCGCCGGGCCCGATTTCCGCAGCCTCTACCCGATGTATGCCGCTGAAACTGAAAATTTTATTGATTTTTCCGGGACGGGTTTCGCCCGTCGGTTTTTTAACAAAAATATTCATATTGGGATGTGCTACTCCCTGATGGATGCGGACTACCGCGAGCCGTCCCAAAAAATTATCGTACCCCAAATTAAAAGGTTGCATTAAAAGAGGCTTATCCAAAAGCTCCGGAGAGGAGGCCGAAGGCACGTGTTTTAAAATTGTCTCCAAAAGCGGAGTTAAATCTCGGGAGCTGTCTTCCAATTTTATTTTAGCAATGCCTTCGCGGCCGATGGAGTACACAATAGGAAAATGCGCTTGCTCGTCAGATGCGCCGAGTTCCAAAAACAAATCAAACACCTGCTCCTCGGAGCGGTGCGGATCGGCGGCGGTCTTGTCTATTTTATTAATGACGACAATGGGCTTGAGCCCCAGCTCCAAAGATTTTTTTAGCACGAAACGGGTCTGGGGCATCGGGCCTTCCTGCGCGTCCACCACCAAAAGCACCGAGTCGATAGAACGTAATACCCGCTCCACTTCCGAGCCGAAGTCGGCGTGGCCCGGAGTATCCACGATATTTATTTTAGTGCCTTTGTAAATAACAGAAGTATTTTTGGCATAAATAGTAATGCCACGCTCCAATTCGAGCGTGTTGGAATCCATGGAAACTCCTTCCTCCGTCACCGCGCCGGTCTGGCGCAAAATGGCGTCGGTCAAAGTAGTCTTCCCGTGGTCTACGTGGGCTATGATGGCTATATTTCTAATTTCCATAAAAGTGGCTCTCTGGGGATAAAAATAAAAAAGCGCTTTTCGCGTGCTTTGATTGCTCTAAATTATACTGCTTTTGGGATATTTGTGCAAGCCGTCTGGTCGGTACTCTTTATTTTTATCTGGTAATCACGAAAGAACCGGCGAAATCCACAAACTCTTTTTCATTATAATTGCCGGCTGTTGATGGGTATTGCGCCATAATAAGATACAAATCTTTATTGGCGGTCAAAAGTATCGCCCAAATATATTGGTCCCCGCTTTTATAATTCAACTCCAGTCCGGGGTGGGACAGGAAGTTTAAAAATCGGGATGAAATCAGCTTGTTGCCCGGTGCGGCATTGAGCATATTTTTTCCAAAACCGTCCAAGGGATCATGTTCTTGTCCCGGAAATATCATCTGTTTTGAAAAAATAAATCTATGGACTGAGAAAAGCTTATCGTTGGATTTAGATTCGTAGGTGCTCAAATCATAAGTCGTGCCGGAGTGGTCGGTGGGCAGAGCTTTTAGCAGATTATGTATGGGGGAAACAGGAAAATTAATGCCGAAATAATCCGTGGAAGCATAAAAGTTCTTTTTTTCCGTGGAGCCGGCGATATCTACGGCGGTATCTGTGTTGGCGGAGGGTGTGGTGTTGTTGGCGGGCGCGTTATAACCGGAGCTGTTATAATTGGGCGTCGATACTCTCGGAGACGCGCTTTTATAATTATTGGCCGCCCAGCTAAAACCGTAGCTCCATATTAGCCAAATCAAAACCAGAGCTCCCCAACCGGTCAAATATGTATAGATGACCTGCCGCCAATTAAAGTCATCTTTTTTCATGACATAATTGGTGGTGGTGCCAAAGCCTATGCCTCCTCCCAACTCGGTCTCGCCTTTTATGACCCGGTAGGTTCTCAGAGGAATTATGGGCAATCCAAAAATAATAAACCACTCGGTGGCTATATATGATCCGTCGGATGCGCTGACATCTCTTTTACCGTATAGCGTTGTCCCGCACTTGTTTATGGAATACATAGCAATCGTTTATTTCTTTCCCGTCTCTTGCTGAATAAGCTTAAAAGCTTCCTGCACCGTGGTCATAAACTGGGCGGGAAAAATGATGGTAGAGTTTTTCTCCACGCTTATTTCCGCCATAGTCTGCAGAGTGCGGAGTTGCAAAGCTACGGGATGGGCAGCCATCAAGTCGGCGGCCTGTCCCAGTTTCTCCGCGGCCTGCAATTCTCCGGCGGCCGCCACAATCTTGGCGCGCCGTTCGCGCTCAGCCTCCGCTTCCTTAGCCATGGCCCGCTGCATGTTGTCGGGCAGAGTGATATCTTTTATTTCCACCGCGGTCACCTGGGCTCCCCAGGGCTCGGTGTGGGCATCTATGACGTTTTTAATCTTTTCGTTTATCTCCGAGGTTTGCGACAAAAGCTGGTCTAAACTAAATTGCCCCACTACGTTGCGGACGGTGGTCTGGCTGATTTGATTTACTGCCTGATACACATTTTCTACCGCAATTACTGATTTTTTCGGATCTACTATGTGGTAGTAGGCAACGGCGGCAATGTCTATGGAGACATTGTCTTTGGTGATTATTTTCTGCGAAGGGATGTTCATCGTGATAGTTCGCAGAGTGACCTTGGTCATCATCTCCAAAATGGGAATTAAAACAATCAGCCCCGGTCCACGGACTCCGGTATACTTGCCCAAGAAAAAAATAACTCCCCGGTCATATTCTTTAACTACCCGCAAAGAAAGCAGCAAAAGCACTATGACAACGGCGACGATATACATCCACATATTTTTTTAAATTATTTTTATGTTAACGGGAAAATCTGTGCCTACCTTGTCCTCCTCCGGGTCTGCTGTATCCGCCCGGTCGGTGGGCGGGTCGGCCTGATGATCGCGCGGGTCCTCTAAATCCTCCGACTTGTCCGCCAAAGCCTTGGCGATGGCCGAAACCCCTGTCTGCCGGCGAGGCAGGACGGGACTGATTTTGAGAATTGGGATTCCGAGATGGTCTTGGGCTGTTGGGCGCAAAACTTGAGGCGGGTAGCGGAGCCCGGGGGCGGTCGGGAGGAAGCTGGGGCAAGGGAGATACGGGCAAATCTTTGCGGATGAGACGCTCAATCGCCCGGACTTCATTTTTTTGATCAGGAGTCACGAAAGAAATCGCGTGTCCCTCTTTGCCGGCGCGCGCGGTGCGGCCGATGCGGTGCACGTAATCCTCGGACTGCGCTGGCAGGTCATAATTTAAAACAAGCTCTATGCCAACGACATCAATCCCCCGCGCCATAATATCGGTTGCCACCAGCACGCGATATTTGCCGGTTTTGAATCCGTACAGGGCGTCGTTTCTCTGCGAGAGGGAGCGGTTGGAATGTATCTCGGCTGCGGTATGTCCCATACCGCGGACGGCGTGCGCGATGCGCTTCGCTCCGTATTTGGTGCGGGAAAAAATAAGGGCGGATCCGGTATATTGTTCCAAGGTTTTTTCGAGTAGGCGCAATTTGGCGTCCCGTGGGACGATAAATATTTCTTGGGTTACGCGGGCCACGGTGGAGCCGGAGGGCGCGATTTCAATCCGCACGGGCAATTTCATATTGGCGGAGGCGATGGTCATAATTTCCGGGGAAAGAGTGGCCGAGAAAAGCATGGTTTGCCTTTCCTTGGGGACGTGTTGCAGAATTTTTTTGATCTGGGGCAGGAATCCCATATCCAGCATCCGATCCGCCTCGTCCAATATTAAAATCCCGACTTTAGTCAGGAAAAGATTTTTTTGATTCAGGTGGTCATTAAGCCGCCCGGGAGTGGCAATAATAATATGCGGTCCTCGGCGGATGGCTTCTATCTGGGGACCCAAGGAAAGCCCGCCGATTAAAACGGCGGTGCGGATGCCCAAAGTCCGGCCAATTTTACGAAGCTCGTTATCTACCTGCAGAGCCAGCTCGCGGGTAGGCAAAAGAATGAGTCCTTTTTTCTGGGAATTTAGCAGAAGCTGTATCATAGGGATGCCAAAAGCCAGAGTCTTGCCGGTGCCGGTCTGGGCGATGCCTACCAAGTCTTTGCCCTGGATGGCGATAGGGATGGATTGGTGCTGGATTGCTGTCGGCGCGCTGAACTTCAGAGAGGTCAGAATATCTAAAATCTGCGGGGCAATACCCAGTCCAAAAAAAGTTGCGGAATTATTTTTAGGAGTCGTCACGATAAGAAGACAGCCAGTCCATTAGTTTTTTACGGTGTTTGGTTATGGACCACTGGTCCACATTTTTAAAAAGTGAAGGGTGGGTCGCCTGAAATTTCTTTAACATCTTGGCGGAGGCGCGCGGAAAACCAGCAGGCAGGCTGCTGTTGTAGGAGGCTATAAAAATAGGCAGAGGGGTCACTATTTGGTTCTGTTCAAACTCTATATTTTTGCTTCTGGCCATGCGCCCATCATACCATAGGTGGTTCCAAAAATCAAGCTATCGTGAATGTGTGGTTTTTAACCATAAAAAATACCCCGCTGGCGACGCCGCGGGGCTAAACAGTATGGGCGTTTAATTTTTTACCTCGGTCATCAGGACTGGTTCGGTACTCACAGAAATCACGTCAAAACGGAGGCGGCCGATGATTTTGTCGTCCAGCGTCTCTACATTCACCCGCCACTGGCCCGGAGTGATATATCTTTTGAAAGAATAAACTCGGTATCCCCCTTCTCGTCCGCCGGTAACTTTGAGGGGTATGGTGCCCTCCGCAACCCACTGCCCCAAACCCGCATCATATTTTTGCCATTCGTGCACGATATCCGTTTTGAATAAAGTCGGAGAAAACACGGCGCTGTAGGCATAAAGCGTGGCCGAGCCACCTACTATATGTATGTCGTCCTGCGGGGCGAAATATGAAAACCATTTTTTTCCGGCTTCGGTCTTGGCGGTGTAATTGCCTTGGCCGTCGCTGAAAACGGCATGATAAATACCCGCGTCTTTAAGGGACAAAGGTATGGGTGGGATTAAATTCAGGAAATACAAGCCGTTGGTGGTAAGCAAAATACCCAGGATAGACAGCGCCAGTATTTTTTTGCTCTGCCGGAATTTATTTCGCGCAAAAAACCCTAGCCCGAAAAGATAGAGCAGTAAAACCGCGAGGCTGGCCGCGCTGCTTATAAAAAATATGTCTTGGCCGACGCGGTGGAAAAGTACCGGCACAAAAAAAATGGCGAAGGACAGGAGCGATAAAAAGAAAAGACTGATTTGAAAAG
>CAYHON010000002.1:9349-66133 GCA_964358425.1 uncultured Candidatus Saccharibacteria bacterium
ACTGTCCCAGTCGTGTATGGAGACGGCTTGAGTTTTTTTGTTGAGTTTTTTTAAAGCGTCCAGCTTTTTTTTCAGTTCTTTTTTATCCACCAAATCGCTTTTGGTCAGAAAGACATATTCCGGCTTCTCGGCCAGCTCCTTACTGTATTTCTTAAGTTCATTTTTTATTATCTTGTAATCTCGGGCGACATTAGCCGACTCGGCCGAGATAAGATGAAATAATATTTTGGTGCGCTCTATGTGCCGTAAAAATTTGATGCCCAGTCCCTTGCCCTCCGCCGCGCCCTCAATCAGGCCGGGAATGTCGGCCAAAATAACTTTATAATACACCCCAAGATTGGGCTCCAAAGTCGTAAATTCATAATTGGCGACTTTGCTCTGCGCTTTGGTAAGCTCGTTGAGCAGGCTGGATTTGCCGGCGTTGGGCAGGCCTATCAGCCCCACATCGGCGATGAGCTTGAGCTCCAGGCGCACGACAAAAGCTTCTCCGGACGTTCCCATTTTGAACTGTCGGGGGCTGGTGTTGCGCGGAGAGCGGAATTTAAAATTGCCCTTGCCTCCGTATCCTCCCCGGGCAGCTAAAATTTTCTGCCCGACCTCCACTATTTCATATACTGTCTGCGTGTCTAAGTTGGTTATCACCGTCCCCGTCGGGACTTGTAAAACCAGGTCTTCTATATCTATGCCGTCTCTGAATTGAGGCAGGCCGTTTCCTCCGTTTTCGGCTTTAATTTCTTTTTTATATCTGAATTGAGCCAAAGCGCTAAGATTGGAAATACCCTCAAAATAAATATCGCCGCCAGCACCTCCGTCCCCGCCCGCGGGTCCTAAGCTCAACACGTTTTTATTAAAAGCAACGGCGCCTCGTCCGCCGTCTCCCGCTTTTATTTTTATAGTTATGTCATCTATGAGCATTGAAGTGTTTTAAGAATACAGTTATTAAATTGCTATACCAGCTGGACGCTCAATCTTTTTCGTTAATTTTTGTAAGTCAGCTTTGTTAGTCAAAAAAATGCCTACATCCGGTTGAAGGGTATATAAAGTAACGTGAGTAGGCGGATATTCTACAGCTAAACTATACTTTTTATTAATAAAATCAAAAAATCTATCAAGATTGGATATTCCACAAAAAACCACCACCGAACGCTTCTCGGCTTCAGTTACGAATCTGAAATCATCTTGATAATCGACTAAATCAATACTGGTGGTGCGCACGAACTCGCAGAAATCAGTCACTATTTTTTCTATGAAATCAGGTATGGTTACATGATATTTTTCAATAATTTTACCGATGCAAACCAGGCTTATGTGGAAAGAAGTTTTTCTTAACAGGGTATATTCTTTAACTTCTATTTTTTCAGGTAAATTTGTAATGGTAACCGGGAGACCTATGGTTTCTCCCGTCCGACCACCAAGATCGTACTTAGTACCTTCGCAAATAAATTTTTTAGGCATAAATTAACTACTCACCTCAAACAACTTTCTTAATTCTTCCCTCTTTTTCTCGTCGTACTTTGCTTCCAGAAATTTATAAACCACCTCTTTTTCGTAGAAATCCGGGCTGGAGCCGATTTCCAAAAGCTCGTCAAAAGATACGGGTTTCAACTTTATTTTCTCTCCCGCGTCCAAATTGATATCCGCTATCTTTTTCAACCCCTTGGCGATGAAAGTATACACTGCCCATTCTATTTTGCTGACGGGCTGTTGGGCATCCCAGAGTATAAAACGCTCGGCCGTATAACCGCTTTCTTCCAGCAATTCTCTTTTGGCGGCCTCCAGCGGGTCTTCACCTTCATCGGCTCGTCCGCCGGTGGCTCCCATAAAAGACTCTTTGCCGGGCTGCTCCTGCTCGGTAAGCAGGATTTTGCCGTCGGGCAGGACGGGGAAAACTACCACCGTGTCCGGTCTTTTCAGTTTTTCAAAAGTGGTTTTACTGCCGTCAAAAAGCGTCTGCTCCCATTGGTACACGTCAAAAATCACGCCGCTGAAAACTTTCTTGGCGGATTCGGGGATGGGCTGTCGTGATTTGGGTCGTTGAATGTCCATTTATATTGATTCTGGGGAGCTAGGGCTCGAACCTAGAGTTTCCTGCGCCAAAGGCAGGCGTGTTGCCAATTACACTACTCCCCAATAATTTACTCCAAAAGTTTGTTAAACTCCGCTGGCGATAATTCAATATCTTTTAGAATCTTTTTAAGCAAATCAGGACCAATTAAAAGAATAGGTAGGCGCGGCATATTTTATAAAGTGATTGTATGCAGGCTAAATTCACTAGGCCGGAAAGATTTTAAAATTTCCAGATTTTTCTTTTCTTCCAAAACCAGTTTTATGGCTTCACGAATGTTTCTTAAGGCCTCATCTAAGGTTTTTCCTTGAGTATAACAACCTTCAAACAGGGGGCATTCTACCGTATAAAATTTACCGCCATTTTTTTCTATAAAAATAGGTAGTTGTGAAAAAGCATTAGACATAGCTATATTATACTCCTGATTACTCCCCAAGTCAATTATTTATTATATAAAATCACCTATTTATCAATTCAATTACGGTCACCTCCAGGGGCAGTTGCGGGATGGGAGTTTTTTTGAAAATCTGCATATTTTGCACGATAACATTGAGACTGCGGGAAAGCTCCTCGGCGGTGAAAGCCGGCAGGTGGGAGACGATGCACTCCATTTCATCCAGCAGGAGCTCGTCGGCGATAAACTTTTTTAGGTTGGGATCAATTTTCAAAAAAAGCGCGTAGCGGAAATAACGGGTCAGAAACTTGGTGAAGTAGCTTAAATCATAGCCCGCGTCGGTCAACTCCTGTATCAAAGCCAGGGCCGAGAAAGCGTCTTTACGGGCGATAAAGCCAAACATTTTTTTACCTGTCTCGCGGCGTGGGAGGCCCAATATTTTTTCCGCCTCCTCGCGGGTGATTTTTTTATCCTCCACCGACATTATCTGCCCCAAAATGCTTTCGGCATCGCGGATGCCCCCTTCGGCGGCGAGCGCAATCAAGTGCGCCGCCTCTTTATCCAAAATCACGTTTTCCTTTTTGGCCAGATATTCCAGCCGTCCGACGATTTGGGGCACGGTCGGGCGGCGGAAATCGTAGTGCTGGGTGCGTGAGACGACGGTCGGCAATACTTTTTCAAGCTCGGTCGTGGCTAAAATAAAGACGACATGCGCCGGGGGCTCTTCCAGGGTTTTAAGCAGAGCGTTGAAAGCTTCTTTGGTGAGCTGATGGACTTCGTCAATGATATATATTTTGTATTTGCCATCGCCGGGATTGAAGCGCACTCCCGCGCGTAACTCGCGTATCTCATCTATGCCTCGGTTGGAGGCGGCGTCTATTTCCACCAAGTTCATCCCCTGCCCCCGGTTGAAGCGCTCGCAATTGGCGCAGGCGTTGCAGGGCTTATTGCGCTCCAGACAATTCAGAGCTTTGGCAATCAGGCGTGCGGTGGTCGTCTTGCCCGTCCCGCGGGGGCCGGAAAACAAATAGGCGTGGGCGATTTTGCCCATTTTTAGAGAATTTACAATCGGCGTGATTATATGCTTCTGGCCGACGATTTCGGTGAAATCTTTGGGCCTATACTTTCTATATAAAACCTGTTCGCTCATCAGTTTGCGTAGTTATTTTCTCTGGAAACTTTAGCATAAAAAAAAACCTTTTGAAAGGTTTGCGCTCGCTATCGCGCTTCGCATAAACACGACAGACCCAAACAATAAAATATTAGAGGCGGCAATCTGTGAAGAGATTACCGCCTCGGTTTTTTGCGGAGAGAGAGCTCCGCGTCTCGGACATTTAAGGATTGCTGACCCTTCTCCTTCTTCCCGGATCAGGTCCTCACGACCGATAGAGAAGCGACGGGTAACGACGCCTGGGACGGACGACCCTGCAGGAAGACCGCCTGAGGGCCGGCGCGAGCGTCGGCCTGGGATAGGGGTGCCATGGGAACCTCCATAGAAGCACCGGTGGCGGGAACGAGAGTACTCGTCTTGAGCACTCCCAGGAACATACTCCATCGACGTCTTTTATTTTTATACCTTAGAATTTATTTTGTCAAATGGGGTTTTTCCACAGGGGTTCATTGGAAGTAATACCCCAGCCCTAATTTTGCGGGGCAATAATTTGGCAAAGCGCTTCGCCCATCAAGGTATGGCCTATCCGGCCACGCTCTTTGCTTATATAAAATAAGCTATTCTTAAAAAAATTAGTTTAACTCTCTAAAAATCGCAAAATTAGGGCGGGGTTACTTTTTGTTAGCCAAATTTTCTGCGCTTGTCAGCTTGAAAATTTGGACAAAAACTAAAAAAAGAGGCGTCCCGTTCGCGAGACGCCTCCAATTCTGTTTTTCCGCCTTCTACTGCTTCGCTACCTTGGCACTGCCGGCTTGGTCCTACCCGCTCCTGACCTGGAGCTTCTTCGGGGTCTCGGGCGCTTCCGCAAGGATGAGCCTCTTCTTGGCGGCACGGGTTCCCTGCACGCCGTAGTAACGTCCAGCTGCCATGGGTTACACCTCCTTTCGTGGCGGGATAAGATCTTTTTACAGGATAACTGTTCTTTGGGGACAGGTCAAATTTTATCCACAACTAGGGTTATTTTTTAAAAACTATCAATTTATATCCCAAGAAGTTCCAGAACAAAGTTATGGCCGTGGCGGCGACCTTGGCCAAATTGAGCCATGCAGCTTTAGGGAGGCCGTAATGCGAAGGTATATAAGTAGTGGCCAGGATTATGATGGCGCTATTTATAATCATACCGAGCACCGTTACCACAAGAAACCTCGGCAGATCATGGAAAAAACTTTCTCGGTCGCGGTCTTTGAAAACCCAAAGCTTGTTCCAGACATAGCTGTTGGAGACGGCTACGAGAAAGCCGGGTATGTTGATGCCTCCCAAGATAAAACCGGAAGCGACGCCGGATAGCAGGCTTAAAATATTGAGGATGCCGAAATCAATCGTAGTATTTAGCAATCCTACCGCCGCGAAGCGGCTCAATTGCCGGAAGATGTTGAATTTTTTCCCCAAAAAATTTCCTATGCCTACGCCGATAATAAAAAGTACCAAGGTTAGCAGGGGCAGGGCAAACAAGATGACCGGCTGTCCTTTTAAGAATTCCAGATTAACAGCTATAGGGATTAAAAAAACTCCGGTCAGAAAACCCGCCAACGCGCCCACATAATAATCAGTTTTTTGCATTATTTGTTGTTACTTAATTTATTTATGATGCCGGGGTATGCTTGGCCAATATTTCCTGCTCTACCTCCTCGCGCGGGCGGCCGTATTTGGTGCGGGAAATTTCTTTGACCACCTCCGCTATTTCTTTGTCGCCCTTGCGGGGAGGATAGGTTTTCATGCTGAAAGGCGGAGAGGTCATGCCTCTGGCCAAAAGTTTAACATAACAATTAAAGTTGTCTATTTGCAGCAAGTCCTGCTCGTTGAAAACAGGCTTGAATTGCTTGGCCATAAATTCGGCGTCGTCGGTGCCGATGCGGAAAGATATGGTGGAGCCGACGTTGCCGAAGACCGCTTTTTTAATATCCTCTTTCAGCTGGCCGATGAATTGATGGGTGATAATGAGGTCCAGCCGGTATTTACGCGCTTCCGACAAAATGGTCGCAATGGAGTTGGTGGTGACGTTTTGGAACTCGTCTATATACAGATAAAAATCTTTGCGCCTGCTTTCCTCCACATCTACCCGCGAGAGGGCCGACATCAAAAGCTTGCCGACAATAATAAGACCAATGAGCGAAGAATTCAGATCGCCGAGACGTCCTTTGGATAAATTGACCAGCAATATTTTTTGATTATCCATCACCTCGCGGAAATTAAAGGCCGATTTTTCCTGGGCGATGATGGGGCGCATAATTTCGTTGGCAATAAAATTATCAAACTTGGAGGCGATGTAGGGAACCATATTTTGCAGGCTGGCTTCTCCGCCGGCTTTCTCGGCAATCTGGGTCCAGAAATTTTTGACGACGATATTGGTGGTGCGCGACAGCTTCAGGTCGCGGAAAGGCTTGTCGGTCAGCACCCTTTCAATTTCCAGAAAAGTATTGCCCGAAGACGGGTCATCCAGCACCAGCATCGTCGCGTTGCGGAAATACTGCTCAAACATCGGCCCTCCGGCGATGGACATATTGTATAGCTTGTCAAAAATACCCAGAAGCTCGTTGACGATGAAAGTTTTCTGCTCCGGATAATTTTGGTCGTACTCCAGCATATTGAGTCCCATGGGGCGCGAGGTGTCGCCCGGGTTGAAATAAATCACGTCCTGCACGCGCTCGCGCGGGATAAATTCCAGAATTTTTTCCACCAAGTCGCCGTGGGGGTCAATGACGCACAGGCCCTTGCCGTTTTCCACATCCTGCACAATGAGGTTTTGCAGAAAGGCGGATTTACCGGTGCCGGTCTGCCCGATGGTGTAGAGATGTCGCCGCCGGTCTTCATCCAGCTGGCGGATTTCCGATTTTTCTCCGCGGAAAGCGTTGTAGCCGAGAATCAAACCCTCTGTCGGCAAATTTACCGGGGGCGCTGCCTCGCGGGCTTTGAGCTTGCTGATTTTGGGCGTCTCCAGCGGTACGTTGGGGAAATGAAAAATAGAGGTCAGCTCTTCGGTATTTAAAATTACTAAGCGGCTTTCGTCAAAGTTGCGGAAAGAAAAATTAAAAAGAATTTTTTTGAGCGAGTTGCAGTCTTGTTTAGCAGTAGTAAAACTATTGGCGTTGGGATCGGCGAATTGCCCGAAAGCGGCTTCCAGCCCTCCGAGGATGGCTTGGGTCCTCTCTACGCTGGGGGCGGAGGCCACCAGACGGATATTGGTCTCAAACAGGGCTTTATTGGCCTTGCCGTCCAGAGCTTTGACCATTTCCTCCTGCGCGGGAGAAAGTTTTTTCATCTCCGGCGGTTTAGCGTCGGTAGAAGTCCCCGCCACTGAAACTACTGTCTGCAAAGTTTTTAAAATAATATCGTCATGGTTTTTTTTACCCTCAAAAATATTTTTAGCCGTTTTCTTTAACTTATTCTTCCATTTGCTTTTAGCCGGCCGCGCGATTATCTGCAGGCAGGCGCCCTCCCCTTCTTTGGCCAGCTTGGTAAAGACATTGGTCAGGGATTTAACCGGATCCCCTTCCAGTTTTTGGTAAGTGCGGATGGGAAAATATTGATTTTCTTTGAGGGCCGCGCTGGAGGCGGCGGCGACTCCGTCGGGATTAAAAATATTATAGTCCCGGCATATTTCCAGCTGGGCGTCCGGAAAGATTCCTTGGATTATTTTTTCCACCGAGAGCATCAGGCGCCGGGGAACGGCCACGTAGAAACTTATTTCTTCGCCCACAGATGGCACGGTCAGCTCTAGGGCGAAAGACGGCCGGCCGTAGAGGATGGTCTGCCACGGTCTGTCCTTGACCAATCCGAGCGAGGTATAGAATTGCTCCATTAGGGCAATTTTTTCCCGGATTTGCTGGAGATTCATTTCTTGGGTAGTCTGGGCTTGAGAAAAGCGGATGGCAAAAAGTCCTAGGCTCAAGGACCGGCTTATCAGCCCGCGGCGGATAAAAGTTTTTTTGATGATTACGACGGCGAGAAAACACCCCACCAGGAAAATAATCCCTCCGGTGATGTAAGGACCCATCCCTTCGAATAAATCCCCAAAGGAGAAAAATCCGCTTTCTACCATATTTATAATTTTTCTATTTTACGCAAAGCCAGCAATTTGTCGTAGAAATCATCCGTGAGGTGGTCGTGCAGCTCGTCCAGCAGATAGGGGCTAAACTCGCTGGCCGTCTTGACGGCGTCGCGGATGCTTTTAGTGAGAGCTATCTCCACCAGCTCCTTTACTTGTTCTCCCCGGATATCCTTTCTTTTGGCTTCGTCGGCCTGGACTTTGGTGTCGTCGGACAATACATGTGTTACGGCCGGAGCAGTACCTGTAGCCGGACTTTCAGTCGGTGGTAAAGCCGCCCTCTCTTCTTCAATATGTTTTTGCAGGACTTCCTTAAAAACCTCCTTTTCGGGGGGCAGGACTTCAGATTGCGAGCCTGCGGAAAGCTGCTGTTTCTTTTCTTGCAGTTTTCGCTCCAGCTCTTTTATTTCGTCCTCGGGGGAAATGTTTAATCCTGTTGGCTTATCGGGCATATTTTTATTATAATATAAATATGAAAAGAAAAGAATATCTACTGCTCTTGCTGGTTATCGTCATAGGGGTCTTTTTCAGATTTAATCTTATAAAAGAAGTTCCTCTAGGGCTCTATCCGGACGAGGCGATGAACGGCAACAACGCGCTGGAAGCTTTGTCCACGGGTCCGCTGGCTGGCGGATTTAAGATGTTTTATCCGGAAAATAACGGACGGGAGGGTTTGTTTATAAATATCCAGGCGATTTCGGTGCGCATCTTCGGCAACCAGCCGTGGGCTTTGCGCGGAGTCAGCGCTTTGTTTGGCGTGCTTACTATCTGGGGATTATATCTTGTTACCCGGGAGCTTTTAAATAAATTTGGGAAGAAAGGCCACTGGATTGCTTTACTTTCGTCCTTCTTTTTGGCAACTTCGTACTGGCATATCAACTTCTCCCGCATAGGTTTCAGGGCGATTATGGTTCCTTTTGCCGCTGTGTTTGCTTTGTATTTTTTGCTGGAGGGTTTCCGGACCGGCCGAACTTTAAGCCTAATTTTGGCAGGAGTTTTTATGGGAGTTGGGTTAAATACTTATATCGCCTTTCGTTTTGTACCTTTTGTGATGGCAGTGCCGATTTTGTTTTATTTTCTGCCTCGCTGGAAAGAACATCAGACAAGAAAAGCGGTGATTATATTTTTGCTGGCTACGTTTATTGTGTCCTTGCCGATAGGGCTTTATTTTTTGAAAAATCCGGCTGATTTCTTGGGGCGCGGAGGACAGGTTTCGGTATTTGCGGCCTCTAGCCCCGCGCTTGAATTTGTCAAAACCAATGTTGTAACCCTTGGTATGTTTTTTGTGTATGGCGACTGCAACTGGCGCCACAACTACAACTGCCAGCCGGAGCTGAATCCCCTGGTTACTGTATTTTTTGCCATTGGGCTGTGGCTCGCCCTAAAAAATATTTTTAAGCCCAAATTGCTGGAAAGGCAGACGAGCGCGCTGCTGCTAGCCTGGATGTTTTTTATGTCTTTGCCGGCTACTCTCACCCGCGAAGGCCTGCCCCACGCTTTGCGTTCCATCGGCATGATACCCCCGACAATGATTTTAGCGGGACTTGGCGCTTGGTATATTTTAAATATGGTTTTTCGGAGGCTTGAATGGAGCAAAGATAAATATGAAAATTACGGCAGGCAGATTGAGAGGATAAAAAAGGAAGTTATGGTTTTGTTCTGTCTGGTGCTTTTGGCAATTCCGGTAATGACTTACCGAGATTATTTCCGCCGCTGGGCCTACAACCCCGCGACATATTATGAATTCAACACCGATCTCCTGCATATCGGCCAGTATCTAAATAATTTGTCTCCGGACACTAAAAAATATGTAGTGGTCAACCGCGACTCGGGCGTAAAAGTATATGGCCTGCCCATGCCCGCGCAGACGGTGATGTATGCCACCAATACTTTCGTGGATGCGGAAAGAGAAAAGAAAAATTATGTCTATTTACTGCCGGATCAAATTGACCGGATTTCTATAGAGCCGGGCCGAAGAACGGTAGTATCTTTTTTGAAGGTAGAAGATTTAGAGTTCATAAAATCCGTGCAAAAAAAATACCCGGAGTTGCGCGTGAGCGTTCCGAGCGATTTTGTGGTTTTACAAGATTTTTAACCTTTTGGTAAAAAAGGCCACGCAACCATGTATCCCAGTATATATAGAAAACATATTATCATGCACGCTACAATGTAGTTAAAGAAAATCTTGTTAATGTCCCAAGAAACAAATGAGAATAAGAATAGTAGGACAAATAACAATATAAATAAAACAACAGCACATATTTTGCAGATTTTTTCAAACATTTTATAGCGGCTCCTTTTTCGGGGGATATTTCAAACAACTCCCAATTTCTAACAAATTATTTATACAACCATATGCAAAATAAGTCAACACCACCACATAACAAGTTATGTGTGGGGTCAATGGTTCGACAAGCTCACCATAAAATAGCTCTATTTGTGGGTTTTGTGCTCGCGTTGATGCTCTCTCTGATGATAAATTCGGCCAAGCAGGATTCGGCGACGATGGACGAGCTGGCGCATATCCCTTCCGGATATAGCTATGTCACCCAGCATGACTACCGCCTCAATCCCGAGCACCCTCCTCTGCTAAAGGCTTTGGCCGGACTCTCGGCGAGGATTTTTGTAAATCCCCTATTTCCTACGGACACCGCTTCCTGGCAGACCGACGTAAACGGCCAATGGACCGAAGGAGATACTTTTCTTTACCATTCCGGCAACGATGCGGATGAAATAATTTTCTGGTCGCGCCTGCCCCTGATACTGCTTACTGTCTTTTTTGCCGCGCTGATTTTCTGGTGGACCCGCCGGAAATTCGGCACGGGCACGGCCTTTCTTACCCTTTTATTTTTTGCCTTCTCCCCGACCGTTTTGACGCACGGGCGTCTCGTGACGACGGACGTAGGAGCAGCTTTCGGTTTTTTTCTCGGGATTATCGCCTTCATAAGGATGCTGGAAAAACCGACTTGGAAAAACGTTGTTTGGTCGGGTCTCGCTACGGGACTGGCCATGCTTTTAAAGTTCTCGCTGGTTTTAATCGTGCCGATTTTTGGCCTGATTTTGGCCGGCTGGGTATGGTCCATGCCCCGACAGGACGCGGGCGCGCGCTGGAAACATTTTTTTAGCCTGATTTGGAAAACTGTGGTCAGCGGACTGGTCGGCATAATTTTAATCTGGGCGGTGTACGCCTATTTTATTTATAACGAACCCCAGGCTAAACAACTAGCCGATGCGAATTTCATTATTGGCTCTTACCCCTCTAAAACCCTAGCCAATCTCGATCTGGCGCTTATAAAAAATGATTTTACGCGGCCACTGGGCCAATACGTTTTGGGGGTGCTGATGGTAAGCCAGCGCGCCGGCGGGGGCAATACGGCTTTTTTCCGGGGAGAAGTTTCCAATATGGGCTGGCGGTCTTATTTCCCGCTTTTATATCTGTATAAGGAGCCGCTTGCTCTGCATTTACTGACCTTGCTTGCCTTATGGCTGGGTTTAAATAAAATTTTTACTCGTACCAAGCTAAGCTTTGAAGAGAAAAAGCTTAGCTTGGTACGTTCTTGGATTTTCCGGCATTTGCCGGAGTTTTCTGGTATGGTAATGATAGTTGTTTATTGGGCATCATCCGTGACCTCTCCATTAAATTTGGGCATCCGCCACGTCTTGCCGACTTTCCCATTTATCTATCTGCTGGTATCCAGGCAAATCACCGATTGGCTGAAAATAAAATTTTCGGGCCCGGCCGGATTTTTGGCAAACTTAAAAAATCTATTCAAAATTTATTTCGGCACCGGCCTTAAATATTTATTTGTAGCAGTACTTATGATCTGGCTGGTCGTCGGGACATGGTCTGCTTTTCCCCATTTTCTTTCTTATTACAACGCGCTGGCCGGCGGGACGGCCGACGGCTATAAAATCGCGGTGGATTCCAACTACGACTGGGGGCAGGATTTGCTCCGCTTAAAAAAATTCGTGGAGGATAACGACATAAACGAAATACACCTGGATTATTTTGGCGGCGGAAGCCCCGGTTATTACTTGGGAGAAAAATTTATGCCGTGGCGCTCCAGCAAGGGATATGTCTCTGGCTGGTATGCGGTATCTTCCGGTTTTCGCGAGCAGGCCTTTGGCCGACCAGTACCCGGCTTTAACCGCGGAGAGGACGAGACTTACAGCTGGCTCAAGCCGTACGAGCCGGTAGCGCGCGCCGGATATACCATCTGGATTTATAGACTCCCTCAGTTGTGACACGAGGTTGACATACCAAGGATGGGTATGATACATATGTATATAGCGTCAAACTGGTCCGGCAAACCTGCGGGCAGAGTAAGCTCACCGACGACAGATACGGCTTACCGCGCAGTACCAGTTTGAGGGTGTGGGTCAGTCGGGGAAAACGGGACAGCGCCAAGATGGCGGCTTGCGTCAGAATAATTGGCGGAGCTAGGATGCCACCCCCGGCGAGGATCTCCGACCAGGAGAAGAGACTGACCCACTTTTTAAGCTCATTGAAATTGCCTCTTGTGTGTGGTCTGTAGACCAGTCACGGAGGCGGTAACCGAGGCACAGAACACCGGCCTCATAAGCCTGGACAACCCACCCTCGGTAGCGTGCTTAGCACGGGAACCAGAGGCAGAGCACGCTGCCGAGGCTATAATTCCTACTCCGACAGGTAAAACGAGCCCTTCTCCACGAGAAGGGCTCGCAATTTTTATAAAGATGTTTTGGCAGGGATGCAGGAACCTTTGATGGAAGCGGTTTTTTTATTTCTATTTTTGATTAAAATTCGGAAGGGGTTGAACTGGCGGCTGTGGCGGATACCGGGTCGGAGGCGGCTGGCGTGGAGACTGCGGCTGTTTTTTTAAATTTATAAAAAACTTTGTTGCCGAAGCGCAAGTCTATATATTCCAGTTGAGGTTGCTTATCCCCTATTTCCTTATCCAGGACCACCTTCAATACCTTAAAAACTTTAGAGAAATCATCATTTTTGTTTAAATACAACTTATAGCCTCCGGCACTTACAGCTCTAAACTCTTCGGGCAGTTTCGAAAAAATTTCATAGCCAATCACAGCCGAACCAACTAAAGAGAGAGACTCTCGGGAGACGGATTCAAATTTTTCCACCAGACCACGGTCTATTATCTGGACCCCTATATCCTGCAAGAGGGCATCGGTGTTTATCGTCAGTAATAAAGAACCCTTGGAACTGGGAGATTCTTCATATGCAAATCCGGTTTTATCCAGGAAAAAACATTTTTGTCTTTCTGTATCCGAAGAATCTGGTAAACCGCACAAAATACCAAAAAGCTCTCTTTCCTTAATTTTAAAACTAAGGGAGTCGGGCAGATGCCGCGAGATCTCTATATTTTCAATACGGGGATATTCTTTTTTAAGCTCGCGGGCCAGTTTGTCCGTACTTACCAAAAAATAAAAATCTTTTGGAAGCAGTTTTAAGTATTTTCCTTCCAGGAGGCTTAGGGTTTTTTGCTCCAATTCTTGCCGGTCCAAGGCCACGAGTCCCGAAAACTCTGTCCTTTTTATTTTAAAATAAGGCAGGCGGGACATATAAATCAGCCCACCGGCCAGAATTAATACAATCAGTACGACTAAGGCTGTTTTCCAGAAATATTTACCGCCGTATTTAATCTTGGAAATTCTAAAGCGCGGAGTCGGCGGGTTTAAGGGGGAATAGACAACTCGGCTGGCCATGATAATTTAGACTAAAAATCTTTTAATAAGCGGATTAAGCCGTGTTAAAAATTCATAGTGGTATCCGGTTTGCATTTGACGGGCAATATCATCGGCCCAGATTTCTTCCTGCCCCTGCCGGCCCAAAAGAACCGCCTCATCCCCTTCTTTTATTTTAGCAATTTCTGTAACATCCGCCACAATCATATCCATAGAAACCCGGCCTATTATTTTGGCGCGCTTGCCTCCCGCTAATATCTCGCCGCAGTCGGACAGACGGCGGTCATAACCGTGCCAGTAGCCGACCGGCAAGACAGCTATGCGGGTTGGTCTTTGGGTTTTAGCCGTGAGACCGTAGCCTACAAATTCGCTCGCCGGCACTTCCTTGAGCTCGCTTATCCGGGTCTTCCAGGATAATACCGGACGAAGGCTTATTTTAGATTTTAACTCCAACGAGGGCGGATAGCCATAAAGACCGATGCCCACCCGCACCATATCCAGGGCGGTTTCGGGATGGCCTAAGACTCCTCCGCTAGAGGAGGCGCTTTTGATAAGATTTTTAAATCCGTTTTCTTGCAGTATTTTTACGGCTGATAAAAATTTTTTAAACTGACTTTCAGTAAATTTTTTATGTCTTGGGTCGGTGGGTGACGCGAGGTGGGTGTATATACCTAGAGGTGCAAGTCTCGATATTTTTAAATTAGCCAGGAGGCGGAACAGGTCGTCTTCCATAAAACCCTGCCGATGCATACCCGAATCTATCTTTAAAAAAAATCGGGGACACACGGCGGTTTTGCCGATTTCGGCCAAAAGAGAAAAATTGGATACGGTTACGGTGATTTTGTTTTTATGCGCTTCCGAAAGACGGGAGGGTAAGGTCTGCCCCAGCACCAAAAGTTTATTTTTAATGCCTTTTTTTCTTAGGGCCAAGGCTTCTGTAATGGAATCAAGACCAAACCAGATTTCCCTGTCTTTTACGGAAGAAAGGACTTGGGCGGTTTCCACCAGGCCATGGCCGTAGGCGTTGGACTTGATTACAGCCATAAAAATGGTACTCTCAGGAATCAATTGCAAAAAGCTCCTCGTGTTTCCGAGGAGGGCTTTTTGATCTATTTCTATCCAGGTGCGGAGTTTCTCAATCACACTTTATTTTTTCTTGATAATTTTTTGTCCGCTCATATATGGCTGCAAAACCTTGGGTATTTTTATGGAGCCGTCTTTTTGCTGGTAGTTTTCCATAATGGCAATCAGGGTGCGGCCTATGGCAAAAGCGGTAGCGTCATTCATATGGGCGAAAACTGTCTTGCCGTCGGCCAGGCGGACTTTGGTATTCAGGCGGCGCGATTGGTAGTCGGTCATATAGTCGGAAGTATTGGTTTCGCGGTAGCGGTCTTGGCCCGGCAGCCATGTTTCAATGTCTATCTGGCGATAGTCGGGTCCGCCCATATCTCCGCTGCAGATAGCCACTACCTGGTAAGGAAGTTTGAGGCCCTGAAGCAGGTATTCCTGCACGGCCACGATAAAATCTTGCTCGGCCATAGATTCCGCGGGAGCGGCGAATGTTTCTATTTCCAGTTTATCGAACTGGTGCACCCGCAGTATGCCCTTGGTGTCCTTGCCGTACGATCCCGCTTCGCGCCGAAAAGCGGTGGAATACCCAATATAGCGGATAGGCAGATCGGATTGGTTTATCGCCTCATCCATATGCAGGGGTCCTAAAGTATGCTCCGCGCTTCCCACTAAATATTGGTCGTCGGAGGCGATATAATATCTTTCCTCGCGGGGTTCCAGGCGGGCCATCCTCTGCATAACTTCCGGCTTGATAAAAATCGGCGGGACTACCGGCGTAAATGGTTTGGAGCTAATCTTTAGTTTTGTTTTTTTGATTATTTCCTTAATTACTTTTTCATCGGTTATCCTGTCCAAAGTATATTGGATAATAGCAAATTGCATCCTGGCCAGGTCTCCTTTCAGGTAAGCAAAACGGGAACCGGATATTTCACCCGCCCGCTTGGTGTCTATCACTCCCAGCTCCTCTCCCAATTCCCAATGTTCTCTGGGTTTGAAATCAAAAGTTGTCGTCTCTCCCCATTTTCGGATGACTTTGTTTCCGGACTCATCGTCTCCGACGGGCACGCTCTCATGGGTAAGATTGGGCAGAGTATTTAATAATTTTTTGAGTTGCTCTTCTTTTTCCTGAAGCTGTTGCTCTTCTTTTTTTATATCTTCCCCTAGTTTTTTCAGCTTCTTTATCTCTTCCGGACTCGGTCTGCTTTTGCTTTGTTTGTTTAATTCGGCCCGCTTTTTATCTATTTCGGTTATTAATTTTCTTTTCTCCTCGTCCAATTTCAAAATCTCCCGCACATCTATTTTGCATTTGCGGATTTTATTATTTTTTTCGATTATATCAGGATTTTGTCTGATAAAATTTATATCAAGCATAATTGTGCGGAAGTTTATTTTCCAAAAATTCGTTGTCCTCCTCCCAAAGGAGGGTGTCCTCTTTTGGACCATTCGTCTTCTCGTTTCATTTTTTCTAATTCTTCTTCATCTTCCCAGGCAGAGTCTTGGAGAGGTGGGGAAGATTTTTTATCTTCGGCTTCTTCCGGGGACAATACCGCCTCCGGCGGCAAATTTTCTTTTATCATATTTTTATTTTTGCGCGGGCCGAGGGGATCGCGCGCACCTATTATTTTGGTTTTAAGGTTGGGAATAGCAAAACCTCACGGATATTTTTTGTATCCGTAAGAAACATGACCAGCCGGTCTATGCCGATGCCGAGCCCGGCGGCCGGCGGCAGGCCGTATTCCAGCGCCTCTATGAAATCTCGGTCTACGGGGTGCGTCTCCTCGTCTCCTCCCGCTTTTTCTTTTTCCTGCTCCTCAAAACGTATATACTGCTCACGCGGATCGTTGAGCTCGGCAAAGGCGTTGGTAAGTTCCAGGCCGTTTATTATGAGCTGGAAACGCCGCACTTCTCCTTTTTCCTCCGATAGGGTTTTGGCCAAGGGAGATATTTCCTTGGGATGGTTGGTTATAAAAGTCGGCTGGATAAGATGGGGCCGGCATATTTTTTTATAGATTTCATCCGCTATTTTGCCTTTGGACTCGTGCGCGCTTATATCAATACCGAGTTGTCTGGCGCGGGTGGCCAGGGCGTCGCGGGTCTCGCGGTCGTAATCCATTATTTGGGCGTAGCGTTTTAAAGCGTCTTTAAAAGGAATCCTGGCAAAAGGTTTTTTAAAAGATATTTTTTTACTCTCCTCGTTATTTTTATCCAGCAATTTAGCCAAAGCCAAAAATAAATCTTCCACCATATCCATCATATGCTCCTCATCCCAGTAAGCGGCATAGCACTCCAGCATGGTGAATTCGGGGTTGTGGGTGGCGTCTATGCCTTCGTTACGAAAGTTGCGGCCAATTTCGTACACCCGGTCAAAACCTCCCACCAGCAGGCGTTTGAGATATAATTCGGGCGCGATGCGAAGATAAAAATCGGTATCCAGGGCGTTGTGGTGGGTCATAAACGGCTTAGCCAAGGCTCCTCCGGGAAGCGGATGCAGGAGCGGAGTCTCTACCTCCAGAAAATCTTTTTTATCCAAAAACTCGCGGATGGTTTTTATGATTTTGGTGCGAAGTTCAAACCTTTCTCTTACCCCTTCATTCATCAGCAGATCCAAATATCTCTTGCGGAATCTTTCTTCCACATCCTGCAGACCGTGCCATTTTTCGGGCAGGGGCAGGAGCGACTTGGAAAGCATTTTCCACGAGCTTGCCTGCAAAGTTTTTTCTTCTTTTTTGGTTTTAAAAAGGGTGCCCGCTGTCTCTATAAAATCTCCGATATCCGCGGTCTCCAAAAATAAATCATAAGATTCCTGCAGGACATCTTTTTTGAAAAAAACCTGTATCTGTCCGCTGCCGTCGCGCAGGTCGACAAAAGTAGATCCGCCGTGCTCGCGTCTGGCCATTATCCTTCCCGCCAGCACCAGACTTTTTGGTATTTTGGCAAACGCCGCGAATTTTTTTATCGCCTCAATAATCAAAACACCCCGGCCAGACTTGGCCGGATAGGGATCTATATTTTTACTCTTTAGAGTATCTGCTTTGTTTACTCTTTCCTGTCTTATATCCTCGAGAGCCATACAATAATGATAAACAGGAAAAGGTTGATTGTAAACCCCGAGGCTAAGAGGCCTTTTTTCGGGCTAAAATAACGTTGGCGTCCCCTGTCCCCGGCCAAATCTTAGCCAAAACTCTGAATAAGCTTATATAAAATCCGCGGAATCCTTTGCTGAAAAAATCCGGCTTTAATTCTTGTCGATTTTTGCCATATACTATCTCAAAACCGGACCACTCAAACAGATTTTTTAACTCCTGAATGGTATATTCTCTCCAGTGTCCGACAAAGTTGTCTTCATAGAAAAATTCTTCAATATTATTTGATGCCGGCCGGCCCAGAAAGAATCTTAGGCGATTTAACAGATGATTGGGGTTGGGGGTGGCAATATACAGCCAGCCCCCGTCTTTAATCATATTTTTTAACTTTTCCAAAAAAAATCGTGGATGCTGCTGATGCTCAATGGTGGCTATGCTTACCACCGCGTCATATTTTTTCGGAAGTTCGTCTTTTAGGATGTCAAAATCAAGTATATTTAATCCGTTTTGTTTCCAGATACTCCGCAGTTTTTCCAGGTCTTTGACGGTGAAGCTGTTTTTATCGGTAAAGACATATTTGTCGCCTCCCTCTACTCGATAGTCTAAAAAAGAAAGGGCCAAAGCCAAAACCCCCAGTCCGCAACCCGCGTCAAAAACGGAAGAATTTTTGGGCAGGTGGCGGGTGAGGGTATGGAGGTGTTTTAAATTGGAGTTCCGCTCCCAGGCCGAGCCTACAAAAGGAGCCAGCAAATCAATGGCCTTTTGCAGAGCGTCTTCGTTGGTCATTCAATTATAATTAAGCGAAGCCTTCGGCGAAGTTTAATTAACTGATTCCCAAAATAGCGTATTTGGTTGTTCCCCGGGGGGTTTTCACCTCAACCGTATCCCCTATTTTGCGTTCCAGAAACGCCCGGCCCAAAGGAGACTCGTTGGATATCTTTCCCTCGGTCGGACTGGCTTCCTCCGACCCCACGATAGTATAGTACTCTTCGCCCTTCTCCGATTTTATGTGGATGGTGGCCCCAACCTGCACTTTATCGGAGGCTCCGTTCTTTTTTATGATTACCGCGTTTCTAACCATCTCTTCCATTTCGGCGATATGGGCCTCCAGCATGGATTGCTCTTCTTTGGCTTCCTGATATTCAGCGTTTTCCGACAAATCTCCCAGAGATTTTGCATGTTCCAGACGCATAGCTATGTCTTTGCGCTTGGCGGTTTTAAGTCCCTGAAGCTCTTTTTTTAACTTCTCCAATCCCTCTTCCGAAACATATTTGGCATCCGGATCCATAAAATGATTTGCTAAAAATAATAAACACTACCTTAAGGTAAAAAAGAAAGCGTGTCAATGTTGATAACTACTTTTGGCGCGGTTGGCAAAATACCAGCTGTATAAATCATAAGCTGTCGGCGCGGCGGCCCTGATACCTTCTCCCGAGTTTTCCACCATCACCGCCAAAACCAATTCAGGATTATTCATCGGGGCTATGGTGGTGACCCAAGAGTGCGGTTTGCGGGGGCCGGTTACTTGGGCCGTGCCGGTTTTAGCCGCGACCTCTATCGGCAGTCTGGATAAATTCCTGACGGTTCCCGATAGTACCGCCTGGCGCATGCCGATTACCACCTGTTTTAAATTGAATTCATCTATGAAGCCTGACGTTACTACCTGCACCGGATCCTCGGCCAGCAGTCTTGGCTTGTACAGCGTCCCGCCGTTGGCGATAGCCGCCGTGGCCATACCTATCTGCAAAGGGGTAAGTTTCAGCCCTCCTTGGCCGATGGAGGTGTTGTAAGTATCGCCTATGCGCCAGACGGGGTTTGAGCGGTCAAAATCTTTTTTATTTTCCGGATTGGGCACGAAGCCCGCTTTTTCCCCGGGGAGGCTTATGCCGGTTTTAGATCCCAGACCAAAAAGTTTGTAATATTTATTTAAATTGTCTATGCCTAAACCTTTTTGGTCCCGATAGCCGCCGCCCAGCATATAGAAATAAACGTTAGCCGAAAGGGCCATGGCGTCATAAAAATCTATCCAGCCGTGTTTTCGCCAATCCATAAATATCGCGGCTTGGTCCGGATGGTAGATATTAGGCACTTCAACAAAACCCTCATCATATATTCTTTTATTGGGATCTATAAGTTTTTCCTGCAGGGCGGCGGCCCCCACCAGTGGCTTGATAACCGAACCGGATGGAAACTCTCCGGCAATTACCCGATTGAAAAATGGTTTAAGCGGATCTTTGGCGATTTTATTGTAGGCGGCTTGGGTTATACCCTGACTTAGATCGGTGCTGTTGAAGCCGGGAAAACTGACCAACGCCAAAATTGACCCGTCGCGGGGGTCTATGGCCGCCAAGCTCCCTCCCTTGGTTCCTTCGGAAGAGTAGTGTCGGAGGTATTCATAAGCTTTACTTTGCATCTCGCTGTCTATCGTAAGGTGGATATCCTGTCCCGGTATCGGCTCTTCCACCAGCTTAAAACGGGTCTCGCGGCCCAGAGAATTTACCTCCACTATTTTGCGTCCGCTGGTTCCCCGTAGAATATCGTCAAGCTGCATCTCCAATCCGTTTTTACCGAAACTTTCTTCTTTGCCCAGCTGGGGATTTTTTTTAAGCTCTTCGGGAGATACCTGGCCGATGAATCCGAGCAGGTGCGAAAAAGCCTCTGGATCTTTATATACCCTTTTATAGCTTTCAAAAGTTTCGATACCTGGGAGCAGGTCGGCCTGGGCGGCTATGGAGACAACTTCATCTAAAGATAATTCTACCGATAAAAATATATAGGGGGGCAGTTTTTTGAGGTTGTTGTCTTCCGGAAAACCCGACTCCAAAAAATATTCTCTTGGTTTTCCTAAAGTAAGCTCTAACTTGTTTAACAAAGAAGGCAAATCCTTTCCGCTTTTTAAAAATTTATCTTTTTCAAAAACAAGTCCAAAAATCGGCTTGTTTTCCACCATGGGTATGCCGTTACGGTCATAAATTATCCCGCGAGGCGGGAAGATGGGACGGGTTAAAAAACGGTTTTCCTGCGACTTGTCGAACAACGCGTTGCCCGAACGTATCTGCAGCAAAAAAGCATTCCATCCCAGATACGCCACACCGGCGCACATAATAAAAAGAAAAAACAAAAAAGGCAGCCGGCTGATGGACCGCTCCAGCTTTCCTTCGGTGGCGAAGCGGGAGCCTATGGCGCTGATAGAGTCGGCTAGGATTTCATCAGCGTCTAAAAGTTCTGTTTTTTTTATTCTGGCCATGTATCAAGACTCTCTAAAACCCCTTTATTCTACTGCGATTGTATAATTTCGGCTACGCTCTCGTCTGTCCTCGTCAGCGTATATTTCTCATATATGTTTTCCTCGTCCATCCTCGGCTCGCCCGAAATTCTGCAACCTCGCTACGAAACAGGGGTTTTAGAGAGTCTTATTAGGGCGTCTAAAAAACTTTTATCCCGCTATCTTTTCTTTTTAGACCACGCGTAGGATAACCCCATTAGAATCAGAGGAAGTAAAACGGACCAAAAAAGCGAAGTGAAAAAAACATGCAACGCCGCCGCCCAGCTTAGGCAAAAACCCGATTGGTCCAGGTATCCGATGAGGCAGGCCAAGGGATAAATAAAAATGAGAGAGGTAAAAATAAGCAATCCCACGCTTAAACCCTTAGTAAAAAAGGAATCGGTATTGGTGAGGGTCTTGCGCAGCAGCTCGGTAAGCAGGGCTAGTACCATGAAGACCAGCAGGTGGCTGCCGAAGGGGAACGCCAGCAGAGTATCAAATAGCAACCCTAAGATAATCCCGCTCAAAACTCTATGCCAAAAAGGCAGTTGCCAAAAAAGAAAAACTATCGCCGAGGTTATGATCGGAGGATCCCAAAACCCGGCCAGCGGTTCCAAGGACCATTGGGCAGGTATGCTTACCAGGACGGCTACGACGGCGTAAATTTTTTTACTCGCGGGAATCATTTCAACGAAGAAGGTATTACAAAAACGTTCTGGACGGTTTCGGGATAAATGGAGGTCACAGCTTTTATTTTTAGAAAATTGCTGTTTTCTTTCTCCGAGGTCATAACCTCCGCCAGCAAAAATGCGCCCCATCCACCCTTGGCCAAAGACAGAAAATCGCCTTTTTCCACAACGGTTCCTTCGGGGACTAGCTTTACGGCAAAAGAGCGGTTTCCTAATCCCTCGGCCAGCGCCCTCGTATTGTCTTTAGCCAGCTTAATCTCCCAGTTATTACCGGCGTTGGAGGCAATATCTATTTTAGAAAAATTTTCTCTTGTTTCAAATACCGTTCCTATTATATTTTGATGGTCATCAATTACCAGGGAACCCTCCTGGATTCCATCCTGAAACCCTTGGTCCACCAGTAAATATTCTTTTCCCAGTTCTTGAGAGTAAAAAATTACTCGAGCCCCCTTCAAGGGGAGTTTGTTTTCAGATTTAAAGTTTAAAACTTCTTTTAGGGTCTTATTTTCGGCATTGGTTTTTTGCAGATCAAATTCCAATTCTTTTATTAGGGCGTCTTTTTCGTCTATCAGCCCCTGATAAAAATCAGTATTTTGGCGCAGGTAATTAGTCAGGCGTAGGACCGGGACCGCTAAGCTGATTATAGTTTCCCTGATTTTTTTTATGGCAGTCGTACGGCTAAAAAAAATCAGCCCTCCCAGCAGAGCCAGGACGACAATTGTTTTCAGTAATTTTTTGGAATGTCTTTTGGAAATCATGTTTTGAAAATTTAAGTCGGGACTTGTTCATAGTCGGTGCTGACCAGCACCTCGCGCAGGGCGTCCACGTTTTCCAGGATTACACCCGTACCGCGGACGACGGCCGTCAGCGGGTCTTCGGCAATTTTTACGGGGATGTGAGTTTCCTCCTGTATCAACTGATCCAGTCCGCGCAGAAGCGCTCCTCCGCCGGTCAAATTAATTCCCCGATGCATAATATCCGCCACCAATTCCGGCGGGGTTTCTTCCACCACTGATTTGATGGAGCTCACCAATACATTTATGGAGTGGCGCAGGGCGAGCCGTATATCGGTATCATCTACCACTATTTCTTTGGGCAGGCCGGTTACCAGATCCCGTCCGCGCATGGTGGCCTCCATGGGCTCGGGAAGCTCGTGGGCGGAGCCTATGGCGATTTTTACGTCCTCGGCGGTGCGCTCGCCTAAAAGCATTTTGAATTCGTCGCGGGCGAAGCGGATAATATCTTCGTTGAACTTATCTCCGGCGATACGTAGATTGCGGGAGACGACAATCCCCCCCAGCGAGATTACGGCAATATCCGAAGTTCCCCCGCCGATATCCACTATCATGGAGCCGATGGCTTCCTGTACCGGCAGGCGGATGCCGATGGCCGCGGCCATGGGTTCTTCCACCAGATACACTTCTCGGGCCCCAGCTGATCTGGTGGCATCTTCCACCGCTCTTTTTTCAACTTCGGTAACTCCCGAGGGTATGCCGATGACTACTCTTGGCCTAGCAAAAAAGGAAGAAGACTCCTCGTGTACTTTGCGGATGAAAAATTTAAGCATCTCCTCCGTCACTTCAAAATCCGAAACTACCCCGGCGACCAGGGGGCGCGTGGCGACAATCTGGGCCGGCGTGCGACCGACCATACGTTTGGCTTCCTCGCCAATGGCGACAATCTGGCCGGTCTTTTGGTTTATAGCGACTACAGACGGCTCGTTGATGACTATCCCCCGCCCGCGCACATAAACTAGGGTACTGGACGTACCCAAATCTATGCCGATGTCTTTAGAAAATTTGCCGAGGAGTTTTTTGAATAACATTGACAAATGATACTATTAATGATACTAATTGCTTTGAAATATAGGTGTTTGAAATTTTTAATAATGTCTCGCCTAACAATAAGGAGGTTTTTCGGATGGCCGAAACTTTTGATTTTGGTAAAGGTCCTATTGCTTGCCGAAAGCATAATTTTGGCAATGGGCTAGTTGCTTCTACGGCTCAGGTGGCGGGTACGGTTTGTGTAGGTTCTGAAAGTGTTGTGGGAGATGAAGCTCTTATTGAAGGACATGTCAGTTTGCTTGGAAGAACTGTTGTAAAAAATCAAGCGGTCATTCGTGGCAAAAATATCCGTTTGGAAAACTGTATTCTGGGAGAAAGTTGCCGTATTGGAGATGCAACTACTTTATCAAATGTAACCGTTTGCGGTTATGCCCGAATTGAGAAAGTACATATAGACAATAACGGTAGAACTCAACTTGTTATAGATGAAACTCCGGTGGTTGTCACAGGTATTGGTAACTACCCCATCATAATAATCCCTTCGCCAGTAGCCTTTTTGTTAATTGGATCATACCTCTGGCCGCTGAACAACGAAACGTTCGACATTGCCTATAGATTGGAGCAAATTGGTATAAAGCAACCGGTAGTAGATTCGATAGTCCGAATTGCTTATGTGGTCATGAAGCTTAGAGGAGCAGAGATGACTGGATATTGGGAATTACTAGGCAACCGATAACTACGATATGAACTAACTATACCCGATCTCTTTCAAAAACCGTTTGCCCGGCTCCCAAAGGAGTCGGGCAATTTTTATTTACTTTTTTTCAAGAACTCTTTTAATAACTCATCTGCCGACACTATCCTGCTTTCTTTCTCTGACCTATTTTTTATCTCCACTCCTTTTTTCTGTAAAGTTTTTTCGGATATTACGGCGCGTACCGGGATGCCGAGCAAATCCGCATCGGCAAATTTCTCGCCGGGCGTATGTTCATCGCGGTTATCGTATAACACCTCTATGTTTTGCGCAAGCAGTTTTTCGTAAAGTTCCTCGGCTTGTTTTTTAACTCCCGAATCAGCAGTATCGCGCGGTTTTAATTCTATTAAGTGTATTTTGAAGGGTGCTACGTTTTCGGGCCAGATTATCCCCTTTTCGTCGTGGCATACCTCTACAATAGAACCCATTATTCTCCCTGGGCCGATGCCGTAGCTACCCATCACCACCGGATGTTTTTGTCCTTTGTCATCCGTATAGTTAAGCCCCACCGCCTCAGAAAATTTAGTGCCGAGTTTAAAGATATTGCCGACCTCTATACTTTTGCCGGATTTTATTTTTTGCCGGCACTTGGGGCATTTATCCCCATCTTTTAATTGATTCACTTCTTTGTTTTGGGAATAGCCGCATCCGCCCGCTGTCGAATCGCAGTAAAAAATTATATCCTCGCCCGCTTCACTTAAGACCTGATATTCGTGAGTGTATTCTTGGGTAAAACTGCCGCCGGAGGCCTCCGTCGCATAAACTTTCAATCCCAGCCGTTCAAAAATTTTCCGATAAGCGATATCCGCTATTTTATAATATCTATCCAAATCTTCTTTACTGGCGTGGAAACTGTATAAGTCTTTCATCAAAAATTCCCGTCCGCGCAGCAAGCCGGATTTGGCGCGAAGCTCATTCCGAAACTTAGTCTGGATCTGGTATACATAAAGCGGCAGGTCTTTGTAGGACGAAATGGTGCGCAGGGCGATTTCCGCCAAAGCTTCTTCATGGGTTGGGGCAAGCCCCAGCTCGCGTCCCGAGCGGTCTTTGAATTGATACATAACCTCCTCTCCCAAGGTCTGCCAGCGTCCGGTTTTCTCCCACCTTTCCTTGGGTTGCATGGACGAGAGCAACAGCTCCTGTCCGCCGATGGCGTTCATCTCCTCGCGGATGATTTGGTTTATTTTGTTCAAGACTCTCCAGCCCAGCGGCAAGTAATCATAAACCCCGGCCATGGTTTTATACACAAAACCGGCCCGTTCCAGAAGCTGGGCGTTTACGGAAACTTCGTCTTTGGGCGACTCCCTTAAAGTTTTCCCGAATAGTTGCGATTGACGCATGAATTAATGATACTCCAAAACGCCCCTAAAAATCAAAAATGACAATTCTTGCTTAATTAAACCAATTTTGCTATCTTGTCCACAAGAAAGTACCCCCGATCTTTTCCAATAAAACTTTTTTCCTAACCATAAAGGAAGGGGGTGATTATAATGCCTCGCGGCCGATCTAAAGGCAGTGGCAACAAGCTGGATGTAAGTATTTATTCAGAGTTAACCACCATCCAACGCTACCTAAATGATATACCAAATCTGCCCCTTATCTCGGCCGAAGAGGAGGTCAAGCTCGCTCGGAAAATTAAAGAGGGTGATCTCCACGCTCGCGATAAACTCATTGAGGCCAATCTCCGCTTCGTCATCAGCGTCGCGCAACAATATCAGAATTATGGCGTTCTGCTGGCAGATCTTATCGCCGCCGGAAACACAGGTTTAATTACGGCGGCCGAGCGATTTAACGAGAGCAAGGGATGTAAATTTATTTCCTACGCGGTCTGGTGGGTTCGGCAGGCCATACTCCAAACCCTGACAGATTACCCTCGGGTTGTGCGTCTCCCTCTCAACCAGATCAATCTCCTGCGTCGCATCTACCGGTTCTCCAATGAGCGACAGCAGGCGACAGAAAAGCTTCCGACCGAAGAGGAAATGGCGAAGGATCTGGGTGTTTCCGTTAAACATTTAAAAGAGGTACTGGCCAACGGTCGGCGCATCCTGTCACTGGATGCCGCTTTTGGTGACGATAGTGATAATAATACCTTGAAAGAGATTTTGGCGGACGATCGCCAAGAGCCAGCCGACATCCTGTTGCAACGAAGTTCTCTAAAGGAGGAAATCAAGCTGGCCTTAAGCCAGCTGAAAGACCGACGGGGGGCGGAGGTGATACGACTCTATTTTGGCCTGGGAGACATCCCGGAAATGACTCTTGGGGATATAGGAGTCAAGTTTGGTATTACCAGAGAACGTGTCCGTCAGATCAAAGAAAAAGCTTTGGGTAAACTCCGTCATCCCAGACACGGCGCGAGAATAAAAGTTTATGCCGAGGAAGATAGTTTGACACCATTATCGCCCGACAAGCCCAGGAAACAAAACCATCGCCGGGTGTATAACCGACGAATCACTAACTCTCCCAAGAATTAAAACTCGGGAGATTTTTTATGGAATTTTTGTATCAAATTTCGGATTTAAGGTAATCTTTGGAGATGTTCCATAAGAGTGGCCGTGTATCCAGCCTCGTTGTCGTACCAGGAATAGATGGTGGCGAGATTGCCCGCAACTACTTTAGTAAGGGAAAGATCTATAATTGCGCCGTAAGGTTCACCCAAAATATCGGCGGAGACCAGCGGATCCTCGGTTGTTTTAACAGTTTTAGACCAGCGGGGACTTAAGGCTTCTTTTTTAAAAACTTCGTTTATTTCTTTGGCCGATGTTTCTTTTTCAAGCAGGACGGTGGTAACGCTTAAAGAGCCGGCGATGGTCGGCACGCGCATAGCCACGGCGTCAAATTTTCCGGCCAAGCTGGGGATAGCTTGAATCACCGCCTCGGCCGCGCCGGTGGTGGATGGCACAATATTTACGGCCGCCGCTCTCCCCCGCCGCGGGTCTTTATCATCGGGTCCGTCTACCAGTTTTTGAGTAGCGGTATAGCCGTGGATAGTCGCCATACTGGCTTTTTGTATACCAAAATTATCCAGCAATATCTGCATCACGGGCGCTACAGAATTGGTGGTGCAGGAAGCGTTGCAGGTGATGGGTCCGGCTACGGCAAACTTATCATCATTTACTCCGGCCATAAGAGTGTCCACATCGCCTTTCGCGGGCGCGGTGATGACGACTCTTTTGGCTCCCGCCTCCAGATGCGCCTTGGCTTTGTCACTGGACGTAAAAAAACCGGTGGATTCTACAACGATGTCTATATCTAAATCTTTCCAGGGGAGCTTGGCCGGATCTTTTTCGGCCAATACTTTTATATCTTGGCCGTCCACGGCTATTTTCCCGTCAGCGCTGGTTACGGTTTTACCGTACCGGCCGTAGACCGAATCATATTTGAGCAGATAAGCCAGGGTTTTGGTGTCGGTAAGGTCGTTGACAGCCACAATATCAAAATCAGCCGAGCCGAAAGCTTGCCTGAAAAACGAGCGACCGATGCGGCCGAAACCATTGATGGCAATTTTTTTCATAATCTTATTTTATTACTTTTTGCCGTTTTTAAGCAAATAGCTATAGGCCGCCAATGCCGCTTTGACTGCGTCTCCGGCCGAAATATTATTTTGTTTGTAGGGGTCGTCGGTGATATCTCCGGCGGCAAATAGGCCTGGGTGAGAAGTGGTGCCATGTTTGGAGTCAATTATAATCTGGCCGTATTTATCCATATCCACCAAGCCCTTTACAATTTCCGAATTGGGTACGGAGCCGATTTCTACAAAAACCCCTTCTACTTTTAAAGTTTTTTCCTCACCGCTTTTGGTGTCCGTATATTTTAATCCCTCCACAAAAGCGTCTCCCAAAATTTCCGCCGTCTTGGCATTTAAAATTATCTCTATCTTAGGATTTTTTTTGACCATTCCCTGGGTTACTACATCTCCTTTCAGGGAATCGGCAAATTCCAGGACATATATTTTTTGGGCATACGGCACAAGGTCTATGGCCGACTCCAATCCGGCGTTGCCTCCGCCGACCACGGCCACGTCTTTGCCGGAAAATAAAGGCGCGTCGCAGGTGGCGCAGTAAGCGACACCCTTGCCGTTGAGCTTGTCTTCTCCGGGAAGCCCGAGTTTTCGGCGCCGCGCTCCGGCGGCTAAAATCACAGACTTGGCCTGATAAGTATTTTTATCCGTGGTTACTTCAAAATCGCATATTTTTTCAGGTGAGCCCTCAACACCAATTTGGTGTACGGGTAAACAGTTTATAGCCTTTATCGCCGTAACCTTTTCTGGCATTTTTATTTCCACATCTTCCGCGAATGTCCGCACGTGCTTTTCAAATTTCTGGGCTAAGTCATATCCGGAGATACTTGGCTCCCCTATCCAGTTCTGAATATCGCCCGATACTATGGACTGCCCGCCGAAAGATTCGGTGATGAGCAGGGTTTTAAGTTTTTTGCGGGCGGTGTAGACGGCGGCCGAGCACCCAGCCGGCCCCCCGCCGATGATTATGACGTCGTATAGCATATACCCAACTGTCATCCTGAAGGAGCGAAGCGACTGAAGGATCCGTTTTAGATACTTCGCTATGCTCAGTATGACAAACTCTTTTTATTTTTTTCTATTTATCACTTTCTTCACCGCCTCTTTAATAGCCTCTTTCCCAATTCCAAAATGTTCAATCAGCTCATCACTGGTTCCAGACTCGCCAAACCGATCTTGGATTCCGATAAACTCCACGGGCACCGGAAAGTTTTTGGCTAAAAATTCGGCCACGGCCGAGCCCATACCTCCGGCTATTTGATGTTCCTCTACCGTAATTATCGCGCCGGTCTCGCGGGCGGCGGTTAGCAGTGTTTCTTCGTCTAGGGGTTTAACCGAAGGATTGTTTATAACCCGTACGTCAATATTTTCTTTGGCAAGTTCCTCGGCGGCCAATAGAGCTCGGTGTAAAAGCATGCCGCAGGCAACTATAGTCGCGTCTTTACCTTGGCGGAAAATTTGGGCTTTGCCTACCGCAAAGGGGGTGTCTGCAGTAGTAATAATTGACGATTTTTCCCGACCGAAACGGATATACACCGGACCGGGCAGAGTTGCCGCGGCGACAGTTGCTTTTTGGGCTTCAATCGCGTCGCAAGGTACTAATACAGTCATCCGAGGCAGGACTCGCATAAGAGCAATATCTTCCAGCGCCTGATGGGTGGCGCCGTCCGGCCCCACCGAGATACCCGCATGCGCTCCGCCTATTTTTACCGGCACGTTGTTGATACAGGCTGTGGTGCGGATTTGCTCGTTGTTGCGGCCGGGGCTAAAAGCGGCGTAGGAGGATATAAAAGGTATTTTGCCGTAGCAGGCCAGGCCTGCCGCCACGGTTGCCAAATTTTGCTCGGCGACTCCAATTTCAATAAATCTATCCGGGAATTTTTCTTTGAACCAAAGCGACCGGGTAGACTCGGTCAGGTCGGCGCAGAGCACAACCACTTTTCTGTCTTTCTCCCCCGCCTCCACGAGGCCCTTGCCGTAGCCGTCGCGAGTGGCTACCTGCTCCACATCCGCGTCAAAAATTTTGGGATTAAGTTTTAATTCTTGGTTTAGCATAGAAAAAATTTAAAACTAAAAACGAAAAAGGAAAAGCAACAACTAAAAACTTAAAACACCTTAAATTATTATTTTACGCTTTTCGTTTTTAACTTTACGCTTATTATCATACCACTTCCTGCTGATAGCATTGCTCGTCCCCCGCCAATTCCGATTAAGACTCTTAAATAATAGGTGTTTATTCTCGCGGCAGCGCCTAGCGGCAGTTTTTGGTCTCGGGATTCATTCCAAAAGCTTTCTCTGGTGTCTTGATATATCAGTCTCCACTTTTTTTGCTTCTTTGTAATAGGATTCTGACCAAAGAGGCATTTTAGGACGCAGACCAATAAGTAAGTCCTTTATAGTGATTATCTGAATTTTAGGAAATTCTTCTTTATGAAATCCATTAAAACTAATTTCAAATTTACCAGAACTTACTGCTTCTTCCCTCATTGGTCTGGTCGGTTCCTCTAGTGTTAACAGTAGTCCGCCGTCAGCCTTTTCTCGGTCTATATCTCCTTTCAAGGCGGCGATATCTTTTCTTTGAACTCCCCCGCCTTTTACCTGTACCAAGATTTTTCCATATTCACGGTCTCCATTCTTAATATTTTTTACAATTGTGATAATCCCATCAATTCCTTTATCCGCTCCCCGCATATTTTCTTTAGACTTGCTTTGGGCTGGCATGGCGTTTACCAAGTCTAAGGCCCAATATTCAAATTCAAAGGGATCTTTTTTGAATAACGATTTAGCACCGGTCAAATCTTTCGGCAGACCATCAACATGAATCTGCATAAACTTGTCAGAAAATTGTTTTTTTAGACGGTGTTTGACTAAATTGACAGCTAATGCTGTAATATCAATGCCGACCCAGCGCCTATCTAGTTTTTCAGATACCGCAACAGTAGTTCCGCAGCCACAAAACGGATCTAAAATCCAATCTCCATTTTTCGAAGAAGCCTCGATAATACGTTCCAGCAATGCTTCTGGTTTTTGTGTTGGGTAACCTAACCTTTCATTTGCATTGCCAGCTATGGTGGGAATGTACCAATAATCTGCTATTGGAGTTCCAATAGATTCCTCCTCTTGATCTCTGGATAATCTTTTACCGTCAATAAACGTAGCTTTCTGTTTTTTGCCCTTATGTATTTTAATGGTTATATCTGCTAGGGGTTGGTATATGGTATTAAAAGTATAATCCCCCCGCTCGTCTTTTACATAGAAAAAAATTATATCATGCATCCTCTGAAATGATTTTGATTTAGCAGGCCAGCGTCTATATGTCCAAATAATTTCATTTCTAAAGTTTTGTTTTCCAAAAATCGCATCCATTACTATTTTTAAATAATGACTCGCGGTCGGGTCGCAATGCAGGTAAATACTGCCTGTATTTTTCAAAACTCTATGCAATTCAATAAGCCGCGTTGTCATCATTGTTAAATAAGCCAAAACATCGTTGTGGCCTATCATCTTTTCCAGAGCCAGCATGAGATTCGAAATCTGCTCGTTTATTCTTATTTTAGACGGCCTTGCGCCGACCAGCTGTTCAAAAGTGCTCTGGGCGTCGGCTGTCCAGTGCCAGCTGTCCTCAAACGCCTGAATTTGCGCCTGACTGTCCGCTAAACCCTCCTTAAACAAAACGTTGTAATTACGATTAGAATTAAATGGCGGGTCTAAATAAATCAAATCAAAATAACCCTCACCGTCAGGTTTGTCCGGAAACTTATCTCGTAAAATATCCAGGTTGTCCCCAAAATAAAGAGTCCGATTTTGCATATTTAAATTATAGCCAATTTCGTGGCACAAAACAACATATAGAAGATTTCTATGCTAAGCGGAGGAAATTATGCTTTTTGAAACACTCAAAAGACATAATTTCTGAAGCGAAAATTTATTGATGCTCACTCTGTATTTTTCCTCCCAAAGTTCGTAATTCTTCCAAAAATTTTTTACCCTCTTCCGGTTTTGGCGGTTTGCCGTGCCAGAGGTAATCAAACTCTATTTCGTGTATCCCCTTGCCCGGGATGTTATGTGCGATAATAACCGTCGGTTTTTCAAAGATGGCTTTGGCCTGCTCCACGGCGTCCGCAAAATCGCGGATGTTGTTGCCGTCGCAATTCAAAACATGCCACCCGAAAGCTTTGTATTTATCTTCCAGCGGTTCAAGCGGCATTATATCCTCGGTATATCCGTCTATCTGGATATTGTTGCGGTCAATTACTGCCGTGAGATTGTGCAGTTTGTTTTTTCCCGCAAACATAGCCGACTCCCAAGTGTTTCCACATTCCTGCTCTGCATCTGACATCAGACAGTAGGTGCGAAAAGTTTTTTTGTCCATTCGGGCGCCGTAAGCAATTCCGGCGGCCTGTCCCAGACCGGAACCCAGTGGGCCGGAAGTGGTCTCAATCCCCGACAACCTTTCCCGTTCAGGGTGTCCCTGCAACCGGCTACCCAGTTTTCTTAAAGTTTTTAATTCCTCTATTGGAAAGTAGCCGGCTTGCGCCATGGACACATAGCGGATGGGAGTGATGTGGCCATTGGATAAAATCAGCCGGTCGCGCTCCGGCCAGTCGGGATTTTTGGGGTCGTGATTTAAAATATAAAAATAAAGGGTGGTGAAAATATCCGCCATCCCCAAAGGTCCGGCGGTGTGACCCGAACCTGCTTCCACCAGCATCTCAATCAAAAGAGTGCGCGCGGTGTTGGCTTTGAGTTCCAGGTCTTTAAGTTTGTCGTCGTGTAGTTCGGACATTACTTCCAAAATACCATTATTGCCAAGCTTCTACAACGCGGTTTAAGGCTCTTACATACGCCGCCAGGCGCCAAGATGTATTATATTTTGATTTCGTTTCGGCTACTCCCCGGAAGGCTTCGGTCATCTGGGCGTCAATTTTTTCCAGGACTTCCTTTCCGCCCCAATATTTGCCTGATTTGGATTGTATCCATTCAAAATACGAGCCGACTACTCCCCCGCCGTTGGCCAAGATATCCGGGATTATTTCCACTCCTTTTTTCTCCAATATTTTATCCGCCTCATGGGAGACGGGGCCATTGGCCAGCTCCAGAATAACTTTGGCTTTTATTTTATCCGCGTTTTTCTCCGTAATCTGGTTTTCCAGCGCGGCCGGTATCAAAATGTCCACGGATAATTCCAGCAGCTCGTCATTGGAAATTTGCTGGCACAAAATACAGGCGTTTTTCTTGTCGCAATCCACCGCGTAACACTTGCCCTGGTCTATCAGGCCGGTTTTTTCCTTCTCGTCTATGATGCGATTGATGTCTATGCCGTCTGATTCCAGGAGTCCGCCTTTAGAATCGGATATGGCGATGACTTTAAAACCGCGCTCAAAAAGAAGCTTGGCGATATTGGAGCCCACATTACCGAAGCCCTGCACGGCGACATTTAGGGATGTAGGTTTTAGGTTATAGGTTATGGGGGATTTTTTTAGATATTCTCGGAGAGTCACGTATCCGCCGAAGCCGGTGGCAACTTCGCGACCCTGCGAACCCCCTTTTTCTATCGGTTTTCCGGTAAATACGGCTGGCTCCGAGTGACCGACAAGCTTGGAATATTCATCCGCCATCCAGTCCATCATTTGGGCGTTGGAGCCCACATCCGGCGCGGGAACGTCTTTATCCGGTCCGATATCTTGCCATATTTTTCGGACATAGCCGCGGCAAATCTGCTCAAGCTCTCTTTTACTCAAAGTGTGAGTATCGGCTTGCACGGCTCCCTTCCCTCCGCCGAAGGGCAGATTGACCACCGAAGTTTTCCAAGTCATTAAGGAGGCCAAAGCTTTTACCTCATCTAAATTAGAATCCGGATGAAAGCGAATACCGCCTTTATATGGCCCGAGTTTGTCGTTGTGCTGTACCCGCCAGCCGGGAAAATTTTTGGCGGAGCCGTCATCCATTTTGACGGATATTTCAAATTCTAAAACCTTATCAGGGGTTTCCAGTTTTACCAAAACATCCTTGGAAATACCAGCCAAGGATGCCGCTTCTTTTATAATTTCTTCGGTATTTTCTAGGAAGGACATTTTTAAGTCATAGTGAGCGGAGCGAAGCTATCTCTAGATTACTTCGTCATCCACCAGCTGGCGGATTTCGCACGATGACATTTAGGCTATAAGTTTTTTAAATTCTTCCACCATCGGCACCTGCTCCGCCTCCGTGCCGTAAATCAAGGAAAGATAATAAGCGGTCCAATCGGCGAGCTGGAGAGAAGAAAATATTTTATGGAGCCGATCTTGGCCGGTCAGCTCCATTTCAGTCACTTCCAATCCCCGGTCACGGTATAGTTTGGCCAAAACACTGCTTCTTTTAATATTTTGCGGATGATCGGACGAATCTTTTAAAATAATAAAATGAAAGGCCCTGGATAATTTTTCAGTGGTATCGGTTGCGTCAAAACCGGTCATCTCGTTGTGATTAAGCTCGGGCAAGAAATTACAAAAAGCCGGTATTTTGCTAGTCTCGTTTAATTTTATTTTCCAATTATAAGCTATAGCGGCGTTGCGACGGGAGGCGTAGATAACTGGTACAAATCCTCGCAGTTTGGCAGATAGCTCCTTGGCCGATTTCTCCACTTCTTCGGAGGATAGGAGCGCGGCCAACTTTTTGGTTTCCGCCAAAGTTTTCTCATCCCCCATTATTTTTAAAAGTCCGCGCAGGCTGAAGCCGAGAGCCGAGCGTGGTTGGATGCCGGTATCGGGCATCTGGACATAGGGGATATTATTTTTTTTGGCTTCTTCAATGAGTTTGCCGCCGATAGCGATAGCAGCTGCGGGTAATTTTTTTTCTAAGGCTATTTTCAGCCCGTCCAGAACTTCTTCGGTGTTGCCGGAGTAAGAACTGGCGATCACAAAAGCGTTTTGCAGGACGGTTTCCGGAAAAGGCAGGCCGTAATCGGAGTGGACAATTATATCCATATCCGGCTTATAGGCGGCAAGTAAGTCCGCGGCAAGGTGCGACCCGCCCATGCCAAGCACTATAAAAATTTCTTTGCGCTGGAGCTTGTCCGCGTTTATTATCTCCGGCTCGTACAGAAACTGCTGGGGAAAATTTTTAATAGCTTCTTCCATTAAAATAAAATGTTTAATTATTTTTTACGTCTTTGATTATCTGTTATGGAGACTACTAGATGTCTTAATTGTTGTATTATCGCCATATTTTTGTATAGAATAATAGAGTTTGCTTTATAAACAGGATGATTGTCTAATTCTTTTATATCTAGTAGATTTCCATCTTTATCTCTATGGAGATTAATTTCTCTGATTTTTTTATTGCATAAATCTTGTTCTTTGTCTATAGACTCTAACCTATACTCTAATTTATTTACAATACTAAACCAAAAATTCCAGCCATATTTTGGGGAATCATTTATATCTCCCAAACTTGGACCATAACGCTCACGCCATTTTTCCCAATTCTCCTCAGATAATCTCATTGATTCTCTATTATCTTTACTTTTATACTCAAAATATTCCATTCGCAACCTATCGATCATATATAAATTAGCGAGTTCTTCAGTATCTTTGGGCGTTTTACATTCAATTAGGTTTTCTATATTTTGTAGTTCTACTATCTTTTCATTCATGACTTTCTCTAATACTCCTTAAGTCTATTAAAGCTTTACCAAGTTTAATCAATTCATCCAAAAATTTAGCTGCTTTTTCTTCAAATTTATTGTTTTTTATAACTACGGATTCATCAAACTTGTAGTTATGTTCGTCATGCAGCATATCCAATATCAGCTTTAATTCTCCCAGATAGCCGTGATTATATTCCGGCGAGACGATGATGATTCCGTCGGCTTTAGTTATTTTTTCAGCCAATTTTTTGGCCTGGGAAATTTCTCCGTCGCTATCCGTCAAATAATTGGGAAATTCATATTTTCATGCTAAGCGAGCTTATACTCTTCCGTGGAATTGTGGAGGCACAGCTAATAAATTACCGAAGCGAGGAGGAAGGGAAACCGGGGCTCCAGTGCTCTACTTTGGAAGACAAGAGATTCTTTCGCTTCGCTCAGAATGACAACTATAAGCTTATTAGTAAGTGGAGAACACGGAGGGATTCCCGCCTCCGAGCGAGGATAATTTATCTGTGCCGAAACGTTGGAGCGGAGAGTATGAGCGAGTGATGTCTATAAACCTAAAGCCGTCTGGATGGCCGGCTGGTCAAAACCTACGATTATTTTGCCGTCGATTTCAATCACCGGCACGCCCATCTGGCCGGATTTTTTAATCATATCCGTGCGCGCTTCGGTATCGGTGACCACATTTTTTTCCTCGTACTCCACTTTATTTTTTTGGAAAAAATCTTTGGCGAGCTTGCAATAAACACAAGTGGGGGTCGTATAAATGGTTACTTTGGACATTTTATTTCTCGGATATTATTTTTTATATTTAAGAGCGTCTTCTATTATAGTTTGGAATCCTTTGGGTAGCCGCATGGCTTCGGCCTCGCTCTGTAGAAAAGGTACGGCGCCTACCAATCTTTCTCCGTTGACGAAGTTGGTCGGCGTGCCGTCTATTTCCAGGGTAGTCGCGTCGGCCATATCTTTGGCAATGATTTTTTTAATCTCCTCCGAATCCATATCTTTGACAAACTTGTCGTCGTTTAGTCCGATACTGCGCGCGTAAGACACGAAAGTGCTTTGCGGATTGGGCAGGCTGGACCATTCGACTTGGCGGACAAAAAGCAGGTTGTGCATCTCCCAGAATTTATCCTGGAGCCTCGCCGCTTCCGAGGCCTGCGCCGCGGGCAAGGCGTTGGGATGGATGCCGGTCAAGGGGAAATGACGGTACACGAACCTTACTCGCCCGGTTTTTACATATTTTTCTATGATATCTTTCTCGGCGGTTTGAAAAAATTTATCGCAATAGGGGCACTGAAAATCGCTGAATTCCACTATTGTCACCGGAGCATCGGGTTTGCCCATGGAAGCGCTGTTAGCCGCCAGCTGTTCGCCGGTTAAGGTTAAGGCTTCAGCGGGGAGGGCTACCGCCGCGGGCTGTTTGGAAATACGCGGGCCGGTGGAATAAATAACTGCTCCGGCTATCAAAACCCCCGCCAAGAGTATAGAGCCGGCTATTACATAAGGGGTCTCTTCTTTCTTATCCGACGCTGTTTTCGCGGTTTTTTGTTCTTCTTCCATTTTTAAGTTTTAGTTGATTGTAGGAGCTTTATTTTATCACCGGTATCTCGTTGATGTCAAAATCAAAAGTGGATAATTTTTGCCGGTAGGAGCCGATGTTTGTTTTGGTTTCTATAAGCTTGGCTATGGCGTTTTTATCTTTGAAACGGTTTATCAGAAAGGCTCCGGTGATGATGTCTCCTTTTAAAAATATCCTCTCGTATAGGTCTTTGTAATTATCATAACGCACTATGCTCTCCAAATTGTTTCGGCATTCGCCAAGACAGGTCAGATGGAATCCCAGATTGGTAAGAGAATAAAAGGGCAGACTGCTGAAGGGCTCTTTTTGGCCCGCCATATTGAGCCCGACTCTTTTTCCCTGCAGGAAAGCGGTGGTCCAGTTGCCGCATAGATTGTATTGGCCGAGCGGGGGGTCGTAATACTCGGCGACGTCTCCGGCGGCATATACTTGCGGTTGGCTGGTTTCAAAGAATTCGTTGGTGCGTATACCTCTGTTTCCGACCTCCACCCCGCTATTTTTGAGAAAATCCATATTGCGCTCTATACCTATGCCCACGGCGATGGCGTCGCAGTTGATATTTGCGGTTTGATGGGTGGTTATGGCGAGGCCCTGATCCGAACTAAAGATAGAATCTACCCGGTCGTCGGAAATGACCTGTATTCCGTAGCGGGCCATATTTTTTTTCATCAGCTCGGTGCCTTGTTCTTCCAGCATCCCGCCGAAAAAATTTTCTTCTTTGGTAAGCAGGGTTGTCTCGGACTTGTTGACCGCCAAAATCTCCAAAAACTCCAGCGCGATAAAAGAGCCGCCCACCACCACAGCTTTTTTTATTTTCTCCAAATTATTAAATAGGCGGTCGGCATCGTCTATCGTCTGCAGGCGGTAGATAAAATTTTGTCCCTCGTCTTTTTCCCATTTCCGCACTTTTCCGCCGGAGGCGAGCAGCAATTTTTTGAATCCGATAAACTGGCCGGATGACAGCTCCACCTCGCGGCGGCTCATCTTTATGGAGACGGCCTCCATTTGCGGCAGGAAATCTATCTTTTTTTGGGCAAAATCATCCAGCCTTCTTAAAAATAGTTTATCCCGGCTGACGCGCCTCTTTAGATAAGACGGCAAAAGCACCCGGGAATATAAAGGATATGGTTCGGAAGAAATTATGGCGACGGTTGATTCGGGATCTTTTTCCCGGATAGTTTCTGCGGCGGTGACGCCGGCTACTCCCCCGCCGATTATAAGATAGTCATAGTAAGACATACCCCGTATATCAACCTCGATAAGAGCATTTGTCTTATATCTGCCGCTATCTCAGTTGTAATAAAATCAATAATAAAATACTTAAATTAATCTCACAAATAAATATAATCAAATGCCCCTAGATGTGGCAGATAATCGAGGTTGTATTACGGGGCATATCAGAAAATTCGGACTATATCCCGATAAGTCACCAAAACCATCAGAGCTATGAGCAAGGCGAAGCTTATCAGGTGAGCTAAATTCTCCCATTCTACCTTGACCTTCTTTCCTCTGATTTTTTCAATTATTAAAAATAAAACCCGCCCGCCGTCAAGGGCGGGAATAGGCAAAAAATTAAGCACGGCCAGATTAACCGAAAGGATGCCGACGAATTGGGTCAGGTAGGCTAGGCCCAGCATCCGGGTGTCGTTGACGAGGAAAAATATGCCTACGGGTCCCGCCACGGCCGCCACCATCTTTCTTTCCATAACCAGATTTTTCAGAAGTTCGGCCAATCCCAGGATAGTAAGGAAAAGACTGTTGTAGAGCATTTTGAAACCCTCTATCGGCGCCTTGTACCAAGGCACTTGGCGGAGGGAAATCCTGGCCAAAGCGATGCCCAGCGACCCCTCGTTGGCCGCGATGTCTTTGCGGGGTGTAGCTTTTATTTCTTGGAGATTTTGACCGCGACGTATAACAAGAGTTATTTCTTCTCCGCGGTGGGTATCGGTGAAATTGCGCACGTCTTGCTCTGTGCTTATCGGCAGGGAGGTTTTAATATCTCGCATCTCCACAATCTTATCTCCAAATTTTAATCCGGCCTGCTCGGCTGGAGTGTTGGGCAGAACTTCAATGATAGACACCGGCAGTACTTCCGTGGATTCATCCACGGCTTCCGGTATGCCGGCCATGCTCCCCGCGCTGAAAAGAACCCAGGCCAGCACCAAATTCATAAAAACTCCGGCGGCAAGCACGACAAATCTTTGCCACGCCGGACGGGAGGCAAAACTGTCTTTGTTGTCTTCCCCCTCCCCATGCTCGCCGTAAATTTTTACGTATCCTCCAAAAGGTAGCCAGTTTACGGAATAGCGGATGCCGTTTTTGACGCGAGACCAAAGTTTGGGCGGAAAACCAAAGCCGAACTCCTCTACCCGTATTTTTAAAAATCTGGCCGCGTAAAAATGCCCCAGCTCATGGGCGAGTACCAGAATACTGATAACGATGATTACTAATATGAATGTAAGCATTTATATTATTTCTTGAGTAAAGATTATTTATAAATCTCGTGAGTGCCGATGTTTATAAAACCGACATCTTTTTTGTTCACCATAAATTTAAACATAATTCGATATTGACCGATAATTGTAAAGGATAAATAATCTCTATATTTGCCGTGAAGTTTATGAGTTTCTAATTTCGAATCAAACGGATTATTCAAAAACAAGCTTTCCTTTTCCAAGAAAGCCTGTTGCACGAATCTCGGCATCTTTTTCAACGATTTCCCGAACTTGGAAGAGTAAAAAACCCGCCGCATAATCTTGCACCGATTTATTTTGATTTTCTAGCTGTGCCGAGTATTTCAGAAAAAGTGGAAGCTTTCTTTAGTTTCTTGTTCTGATATTCCTTTTCAAAAACATGGATGGTTTCATCAGTATCTTTTTCTTCACGCAAAAGCCGTTTCTTCAATCCGGTTATCTCATCATATTCAGCGCGGGGAATTATTATAAGCTCACCCTTTTGAGCTAATTTTTTGGGTATAGTGAGGATATTGACCATAAATAGGATTATAACAGATTTTATTTGTTTATACAATCTCGCTATTGTAACAGCTTTCGCAGTATATTATCTCCTTTCTCTCGGGACTGTAAGAGGTCTCAAACTCGTTGGGACAGGATTGGTCGCTGTGAAAATGAGTAGTTTGGTTTTGATAAATTATTATTGATTCTTGATTCTGACTTCTGGATTCTTTCCCATTGCACATACATCTCCTCTTCCAGAGCTTCAGGGGATTCCTCTGCTTCAATCGTGAATAATGCCTACAGTTGGGACAGAGTCTGGGTAAGGGCAGGTTCATCTTACGGTAGAACTCCAGCTCTTGAGGGATGATACGAAAAGCCGAGGTACATTGTTCGTTACAAGTACCTTGGTGGCTACAGCCTATGTTTTGGGTAAGAATAGAGTCATCTACGTCTTTGATATGGTCGGGGAGGGATTCGGGGGTCAGGTTTATGGTGTATTCTCTCTTTTCATCTTCTTTCCAAGTGTAGCCTTGAGCTATGGCTTCCTCCTTAGTCAGAGGGAAGTATTCTTGAGCTATGGTCTCATTGTAGGAGAAGGGAGAGAGTTCAGGAGGAAAGAACTCTCCATACCTGTATATCCTTCCTTTAGAGTCGGTGTAGGGCATAGAGTTCATATGCTCTATGATCTGGGATATCAGCTTCTCATAGTCTTCTTTGGAGTATTGGCGGTTGAGGATACAATAGGACTTATTGCGGAGGCCCACACAACCAAATAGATTGTTGGAGTTGTGGCAGTTGAAGGAGTATTCAACGTCGTGGCTTCTGTAAACAACTATGGTGAATTTTACTCTTGAACCGGATATACCCGAATCTACCGATTCATAAAGCAAATCCACTCCTCCACCAACCCCATAGCCATCATAGGAGTCTTTCATACCCATACCCCCCCAGACGGCGTATTTAGAATCCTCTACCCCCACCACATCAAAACACTGATAACAATTTTTAGTATTGCCAACTATATCCCCCACTACATCCACGATTTTAAAAGAATACATATATTTTCTAGGGAAGTTTAGTATCGTCTGCCCATATGTTTCTTTTAATTCCGTTAGTTTTTTATAACTTCCCAGATCAAAATTTTTGATGGCTTTTTTATAATCTTCTTTGGAGTAAGGTTTATTAAAAATATAATAAGATTTATTTCTTAAGCCCGTACAACCGAAACAGTCCGAACAGTTTCGGCAGTCAAACAAAAAAGCCGAGTTACTACAGTCCTCGCAGCCAAAAGAAAATAAAATTTTATATGATGTTCCAGAATTGACCGTCTCATAAGATAAGTCCAAGTGGTCAACTAAATATAAATCAGCCGAATCTTTGGAAGAAGCTACTCGGTTGGAATAAAGTATGTTTTCACTTCGCCAAGCCGCAGAAATCAAAAAAAGAATTCTTGCTATCTTCGGCGTGGTTGGCGTAATCAGAGTTTACGGCGTTGGTGTTGAACAGGGCTATGGCTGGAGTATTTTTTAATAGTTCCCCGAACTGGATAAAAAATAATTTTTGGGGCTCATACTTCAAACCAAATTGAATCGGGTCCCATTGATCCGACCACCAATATTTTTGGTCATATATCTTAGCATCTGCCCCGGGGTGATAGATAGAAATAACATCTTCCTGATGACCAGGAGCTCGGCATTTATTTTTTATATAAAACTCGTTCATTGCGCCAGGCCATTCTTCTAACCATCCGACACTCCGGACACCACGTCGGCGGAGGGACTTTTATTTTGGAATAGAATTGCAGATCATCATCAGTGACCTCAAATGAGTTTTTGCAGTTTTGGCACTCTTTGTTCATATCTTCTCGCCCTCCCAAATTTTGCGTAGCAAAACTTGGGAGGGTAAATAAAACAAAAAATCCTCGGGTTCTATTACAAACTCGTTTTGGCAATTCTGGCAGATTTTAGTTTCCGTATTCATTCTTAATTCTTGATTCTTGCTTCTTAATTCTTTGGAGACATATGTATCAAATATTCTTTATTCCCCTTATCCCCGCGGATGGGCGACTCCATAGTATTTTTTATTTTCCAGCCGTTTGACTCGGCCCACTTTTTAAAACCTTCCAGCAGATTTTCCCGGTCCTGATCGGTTTTTATAATTCCGTGATGCAAGAGGCTTTGGTCCCGGGTCTGATACTGGGGTTTGAAAAGGGCCACTACTTCTCCTTTGGGAGACAAGAATCTACGCACGGCCGGCAGGATGTTTTCCAAAGGAATCAAGGATACGTCAATCGTAACAAGGTCTACTTCTTCGGGCAACTTGCCCCCACACCATAACGGAGATCGCGTTTCGCGTGAATTCTTATTTATCTCCGTTTGGTGTGGGGGTGAATCCAAACTGCGCACATCGGTGTCCTCCATCACCACCACTTTGGGATTTTCCCTGATTTTAGGCGCCATTTTTCCGCGGGCCGTATCTATGGCGTATACTTTCTCGGCTTCGTGCAAAAGCAAAATTTCCGTAAAACCGCCGGTAGCCGAGCCAATATCGGCGCAAATTTTCCCGGTCGGATTTATTTCAAAATTTTTCAGCGCCGCTTCCAATTTCAAGGCTCCTCGGCCGACGTATTTGAACCGTCCGCGGAACTCTATTTTATCTTTTTCGCCTACCATTTGCGCCGGCGAGATGGCTTTATGGCCATTTAGAAAAACAGCGCCTTCGGTGACTTTCACGAAAGCGTCTGGTTTGTCTCGGACAAGTTTTTGCTCTATGAGAAACTCGTCTAACCGGCGTTTTTTCATACCGTCATTATTTCTTTCTCTTTGGCGCGATGTATCTCTTCCAGTTTTTTGTTGGCTTCATCCACTTGTTTTTGGACGTCGTTTTTTTGGCGAAATTTTTCGTCTTCGGATATTTCTTTGGATTTTTCCCGGCGGTCGGTCTCGCGCAGGGAATCCTCCCGGTCTTTTCTGATGCAGATGCGCGCCTCCTCCAAAAATTTGCCTAAGGTCTTGACCAAGTCTTTGCGGCGCTCCTCGTTTAAGGACGGGATGGCAAGGCGGATGGAATCTTTATCAACCACAGGGTTCATCCCCAGGGAGGAGGCCTGTATCGCTTTTTCAATCGGCTGGAGGGCGTTTTTATCCCAGGGTTTGATGAGTAACTGGCGTGGCTCGGGGCAGGATAAAGCCGCCAAAGCCTTTAGCGGAGTTTTGGAGCCGTAATAATCCACCTCTAAATCCTCCACCAAAGCCGGAGTGGCGCGCCCTGTACGTAAAGACGATATTTCATTTTTGAAATATTCCAGAGTTTTTTCAAGTTTTTCTTTTAGGTTCATTGTTCTCTCTCCTCCTTTGTGCTAAGCGGGGCAAAGTTTAAATATTTAAAAATATCAGGATATCGACGAGCGGCTATTTATTGAAACACCGCCAGCATCAGATCCGGTTTCAGCGGATTTATATAAATTGTTTTTATTTTCCGCGAGGACGGCAGGCTGATTATTTTCCAATGTATGCCCTGGTCCGCGCTTTTATAAAGCTGGTATCCGGCGCCAACAAAAAGATTGTCCGAATTTTTAGGGTTTAAAACCACCGTACTCAAATCCGAGGTATCGGGCGGAAGAGGTATCTGCAGGTTTTGCCAGGAGCCTCCCCCATTAAAAGAACGGGCTATCAGATTGGGGAAGCCAACGTATAAAAGTCCGGGGGCAAGTGGCGACATAGCCAGCGATTCTATATTTCTTCGGAAACTAAAAGGCGAGCCTTTAAGAGTAAAAAGATCTTTGGAGCCGGTTTGCTGGTAGGTGGCTTGCAAGTCGGCTGCTATTTGAGTGCTTATGTCCGTCCAATTTTCTCCGGTGTCCAGTGTTTTGAGAATTAAAAAAGAGGAGGTCACCAGATACATCTCGCTTTCGGCCCGCGGATTTACTAAAAGACGAATCAACGACTCACCAAACCATTTCTTGACTCGCCAAGTTTTGCCCCCGTTTACGGTTTCCAAAAATCCTCCCTGGCCGGTGGTTACGTACACGGTGTCGGCGTTGTATCCGGAGGCGTAGAGATCAAATATGCCGTATCCTTTAGTATTGACGAAATATATTTCGGTAAAACTGTCTCCGCCGTCGCTGCTTCTCAAAACTCTTCCCCGGCTGTCCTGATAGACCGCGAGGTAAATAACTTTCGTATTTTGCCGGCTGATAGAAATTTTATAAACATCGCTGGCGGGTTTCAACGTACCGGTTTTGTCGGTAACCCTCTGCCAGGTATCTCCGGAGTTGCTGCTTTTCCAAAGACCGGAGGACTTGGTTCCCAGATATACCGTATTCGGGTTCGTGGGGTGGAAATAAACATTAAGGATTTTGGTGGGGACTTTTTCTCTTTTGTTTTCGGGAGTGTCGGCTTTAGCCCAGCTTTCTCCGCTATCGCGGGAAATAAGCAGGCCTCCGCTGCCCAGAGCTCCCCGATCCGGTGTCTGACTGGCGCCCGGGAGCCCCAGACCAACAAAATAAAGCACTCCGGGGATTATGACAAAAAGCGCCAGGACGATGACGAGGATTACCAGAAACAGTCTTTTGGAAAAAGTAGGCATTGTTTATTATTTTATAGTTTCCAGCAGCAGGGCATCCAAGGCGAGCCGGCTGTTGACGTTGGTTGTCTCCAACAAAGAAAAGATACGGTCTGTTTTTTTTATTTTTTCCGTCAAAATGCGCGTCTCTTTTTCTTTTCTTTCGAAGGCGAATTTTTTTAGGGAAGATCTTAAAGCCTGAAACGCCAGCTCGGCTATCCGCGCCGTCAATTCCGCATCTTGGCCGGTCTCCTCTGTCAGCATAAAAAGATGGGATAGGTCTCTCTGGCGAAAGACGAGATCAATTTCTTTGATCAATTTTTCCTCTTGGGCCAGCTGTCCACTGTCTTCCATAAACTTTCTAGCCCGGCCCGGCCGGCCATACGCGCAGAAAATTATTTTATCCAGCGCATCGGCGGCGAGACCTTCTTTTTTTAACCCGTCGCGCAGTTCCAAGTCGGCTACGGGATAAAAACCTACGGGTTGAGAGCGCGAAAGAATAGTCGGCAACACGGCCTCGCGATTCTCCGCAATCAGAATAAAAAGGGCGTTTTCTCCCGGCTCCTCCAATAGCTTCAAAAAAGCATTGGCCGCCTCTGTACTCATTTTATCAGCTTGATTTATTATGGCAATCCTCCACTGAGCCGACGGGGCGGCTATGGAAAACCGGCGTCTCAACTCCCGGATGTCGTCTATGGGAATATCGCTTCTTTCGTCTTTCTTGGAGACCAGGGTATGCTCCAGATCCAGGACCGCGACCCGCGGATGGAGATTGGATTCTATGGCGCGGCAATCATGGCATTCACGGCAGGCGTCGCCCAGAGATTTAGGTTTCTGCGGACAGCAAAGAGTTTGGGCTAAGATTTTAGCCAAAGTAAACTTGCCCACTCCTTCCGCTCCGTAGAAAAAATAAGCATGGGCAAGTTTGTCTTTTTGCAGGACCTTATTAAAATATTCAACCTGGCGAGCGTGGCCGATTATCCTTGACATTTTATATATAATAATACTATTTATTCAGTTTTGAAACACCTTGTCACTTAAATATATTACAACAAAAACCCTACCTCTTCGACAAGATACTCCTCTTGTACACATCCAAATGTTCCAACGCGATGCCGGTGCCTTTGGCCACGCACAAAAGCGGTTCCTCGGCGATGTGCGCCTGCACCCCTATTTCCTGATAAATAAGTTTATCGATATTGCGCAAGAGCGCTCCCCCGCCGGTGACCACGATGCCTTTATTCATAATGTCCGCGGCCAGCTCCGGCGGAGTGTCATGCAGAACTGATTTCATCGCCCGGATTATTTCATCCAGCTCGTCGGCGATAGCCACGGTGATTTCCGGAGAATTTATCTCCACTGTTTTGGGCAGGCCGGTCATCAGGTCGCGCCCTTTTATTTCTATTTTCAGACCATCATCGTCCATCTGCACGGCCGAGCCGATTTTTATTTTTATGTCCTCGGCGGTGCGGTCGCCGATGGCGAGATTGTAACTTCTTTTTATATAATCCGAGATAGCCTGATCCAGCCGGTTGCCGGCCACCTTTACGGAAGTGGAGGTCACAATACCACCGAGCGAAATTACGGCAATATCCGCCGTACCTCCGCCGATATCTATGACCATGTGTCCGGCCGGCTCATTGATGGGAATGCCTGCGCCGATGGCCGAGAGTACCGGCTCCTTTACCACATAGGCGGCCCGGGCTCCGGCCTGCACCGTGGCCTCTATCACGGCCCGGCGCTCGGTGGAGGTGACTCCGGCCGGGACCGAGACCATAACATCGGGTTTGAAAAGCCGGACTCTGCCCCCCGCTTTGTTTATAAAATACCGGAGCATAGCTTCGGTCACGCGGTAGTCGGCAATAACTCCGTCGCGCAAAGGACGGTAGGCCACGATAGTATCGGGCGTACGGCCGATCATATCTCGGGCGGCGCTTCCGACGGCCAGCACTTTGTTGTCGTCACGGGACACCGCGACCACCGAAGGCTCGTTTATAACCACTCCTCTTTTGGGAACAAAAACCAGCGTGTTGGCGGTTCCGAGATCTATACCTATTTTTCTTGTAAACATAAGTTAAAAGCTAAAAACTAAAAGTATAAAACTAAGGTATCGCTTCGCAATGTATTTATATTTTATGTTTTTAATTGTTGTTTTTCACTTTTGGTTTTGCGTTCTATATCCGCTCCCAACTCCTTTAGTCTCTCCTCTATCTTCTCATAGCCCCTGTCCACATGGTCTATGCCGGAAATTTCGGATTGTCCCTCGGCCACCAAAGCAGCGATGATATGGGCCATGCCGGCGCGAATGTCGGTCATGGTGATGGTTTTTCCGCGCATGCGTGTAGGACCTTCTATGAAGGCGGTATGATTGAAAGATTTTCCCCGATAACGACAAGGCGCGTCCTCCGGGCATTCCGCGCTTATCTCAATTTTAGCCCCCATCCGTTTTAAGTCCTTGGTATAGCCCAGCCGGTCTTCGTAGACGGTTTCGTGTATTATTGATTTTCCGTGAGCTTGAGTCAATAGTATGCAAAACGGCTGTTGCCAGTCGGTCATAAAGCCGGGGTGAGGCGAAGTCTCCACAATCGTTGCCCGGTATTCTTTCTGTCCGATAAATTCAAGGCCGCCGTCTTTGTTTTCGCAGACACCTCCGACCTCCCGCACTTTTTCCAGAAAATTTTTCAGATAAGCCGAGCTTGGCAGATGCGCGAAATTTATTTCCGAACCTATATTCTTTATTTTTACCTTGCCTCGGGTGGCCAGGGCTGCGGAGGCCAAAGACACTATTTCGTTGCGGTCGGGTATGACTTTTATTTTTACCCCGGTAAGTCTCTTTACACCCTCAATCTCTATTTTCCGGTTTTCTAAATCTAAAGAAATTTTTGCCCCCATAGCCATAAGCATATCCAGCAGATTTAGTATTTCGGGCTCGATAGCCGCGTTGCGGATACGGGTTTTGCCTTCCGCTGTGACGGCGGTCAAAATAACATTTTCGGTAGCACCCACCGACGGATAAGGCAAAACCATATCCGCTCCATGCAGTCCCCGGGTGGTGGCGTAATAAGAATTTTCACGTCGTTCAATTACCACTCCCATCTTGCTCAAGGCCTCCACATGAAAATTAATCGGCCGGTGGCCGATAGGGCATCCACCCGGCACCGGTATTTCGGCGACTCCCCGGCGGTGCAGAAGCGGGCCCAGGGCGAGCACCGGTATGCGGTTGCGGCGCGATAATTCCGGCACGAGCGAGTTTTTAATCTCGGGAGATTCTATCCGGCAGGTGTGATTGTCCAACGTAACCCGGCTGCCTATTTTCTCGCAAAGCTCCTTGGTAATCTCGGTATCCTCCGAACGGGGTATATTTTCCAAAATACACGGCTCCTCCGTAAGCAAAGACGCTACCATCATTTTGGTAGCGGCATTTTTGGATCCTCTTACTTCAGTTTCCCCCGTCAGGGATACACCTCCTTTTATTAAAAATTTATCGGACATTGTTATAATCATACGGATTTTTACCATCTTTTCAAGGACGGTAAAAAATGCTAAGCTTTTAACTGATGGATATAAGATTTAGGCGTAAAATTTTTTATTTATTGGTGGCTGTTTTTTTATTACTTTCTCCCCTGCTGATAACCTATTCTCTGGGCTACACTTTTGATTTTTCCAATCGCCGTCTCGACCGCCTCGGCGGTATTTTTATTAAATCCGAAACTTCCAGGTTGGGTGTTTTTTTGAATAATTCTTTTCAAAAAGAGACTTCTTTTTTGTCCGGCGGGGCGCTTTTAACCGGACTTGAACCCGGGGAGTATTTGCTTCGGCTGGACCGGGCAGGTTTTCAGTCGTGGTCCAGAACCGTGAAGGTTGATCCGGGTCTGGTGACCGAGCTACGCGATGTTATTTTATTTCCAAACCCCGTCGTTGAATCGGCGGCAACTGCGGAAGAAAAATCCGTCCTGGCCAATTTATTTTCACCCAGTCTCCCCTACCAGCTGGATAGCCAAAATAATCTTATCCAAAAAACAGCCATATCCTCCAAGATACTAGTGTCCAATGTAAAATATTTTGCCATGGCCGGAGAAAAAATACTGCTTGTTGACGGCAACGGATTTTTGGCCCGCATCAACCTTCAGGACGGCTCAATCCAGACCATCGGGCGTCCCGGATTTGTCTTGAATGATAAAATACCGTTTAGGTTTATGTCCTCCGCCCGGGGTGAGGCGGCGGTCATAGATTCGGCCGAAGGGCTTTATATGCTGGACAGCGCAGACAAGCTTTATCCTTTGCATGGGGGCGTGATCCAAGTGGCTTATGATATGGAGGGAAATAAACTGCTTATCGTGAGCAAAAATAGTATGGAGGTTTTATGGCGAGCTGATAATACCAAGCAACCTTTCCAGACTAAAGGGACCAGAGAGCTTATTTTAAAAACCAGCACACCCATTTTAGACGCGGGGTGGTTTTATCACGACAACGCTCACGTGATTCTGCGTACACTAGAGGGTATTTTTATAACCGAATTGGATGGACGGGGCGGGCGTAATACTACGGAGCTGATTACCGGTAAAACCGATAGCCTAAAAACTTCGCTGGATTTCCCGGATAAAATATTTTTCGGCCGCGACAAAAAAATATACAAACTGGAGTTTTAGCTAGAAATCAAAAATTCCCCGAGAGGGGAATTTTTTGGTGTTAACGTTTTGCCCTAAAACAAAATTCGCCACTATGCAAATTTTGTTCGGACAGCGCTAAGCGAAGCTTAGCGCTTTGCCCATTGCGGCGCTTTGCGGGCTTTTTTGAGGCCGAATTTTTTGCGTTCCTTCATGCGAGGGTCCCGTTTCAGGTAGCCGGCCCGTTTGAGTCTTTTTCTAAAATCGGGGTTGAAGATTACAAGACAGCGGGCCAGACCGTGGCGGATGGCTTCGGCCTGGGAGTGGATGCCGCCGCCATGGATTAAAACCGTTATCTTAAAACGTCCGAAAAGCTTCATTTTCTGCAAAGCTTCTTCGGTAATTCTTTGTAATTCTTGGGTCGGGAAGTAGGAAGTGTAATGCTTGTTGTTGACCAAAAAATCACCCGGCTTGGTGTAAAGTCTGACCCGGGCGGTGGAAGTTTTGCGGCGTCCGACGCCCTCAAAATATCTTTCGATTTTTTTGCCGTTATCGTCAGTCTTGTCCGACAAATCTTCCAGGGTAGCCGGCATAGCTTCGGCTAAAATCTCTTCCTTGGTCTCAACTTCCGCTACTTTCTCGACCGGCTTTTCTACTTTAACAGCCTCCTTTTTGGAAGGAGTTTTTTTGACCGCTCTTTTTTTTGTGACAGTAGCTTTGACCATTTTTACAGATTACCTCTTTATTTCTCCTTTCAGCATCACCAAATTTTTGATAAATTTGGCCCTTAATTTATTTTTAGGCAGCATACCCATCACCGCTTCTCTCAAAACCAGCCGCGAATCTCTTTTTAGTAAGTCTTCCAGTTTTTCCTCTTTAAGTCCTCCGTGGTATCCCGAGTGCCTCCGGTAAAGCTTCTGGCCGGTTTTTTTGCCGGAAAAAGCTAGGCGGTCGGTATTGAAAACAGTAACCACATTGGAGGTAAACCTAGACGGGTCATAGGAGGGATTATTTTTCCCGCGCAACAATATGGCGACTTCGGTCGCCAGTCTGCCCAATATTTTCTTTTCGGCGTTTATTTCGTAGTTCATGTATAAGTGACATGTGACACGTGACTTGGAATTTTAGTTTGGTGTATTTTCCTTGTCGCTTGTCACTTGTTACTTGTCACTGATTCTATTTTACAAGCTCTATTACGGCCATCTTGGCGGAATCGGATTTTCGCTGTCCCAGCTTGGTGATGCGGGTATAACCTCCCTTGCGGTCGGCCTGTTTTTTACCCACCTCCAGTATTTTTTTGACCAGCTTAGCAGAGAACTGCGACCTTAGCAATCTTTGGCTGGACAAACTCATTTCCTTGGCTTTGGTTATAAATTTTTCCACGCGTGGGCGGAGTTCTTTGGCTTTGGCCTCGGTAGTGGTTATTTTCCCGAACAGAAAAAAGGCAGAAGCCAAGTCCCGCATAAGGGCCGATCTTTGCGCCGATTCTCGGCTAAATTTTCTGGGTTTTCGGAGATGCTTCATTTTACGGTTTTAAGATTATGCCAAAGTTACCCAAAGCTTTCTTGATTTCATGTATTCCTTTTTCTCCCAGACCCTCTATTTCTTCCAGCGACTCAACTTTTTTACGAGAAAGCCCCCCGACGGTTTTTATGCCGGCTTCGCGCAAAGCGTTGAGGGTGCGGCTGGAAAACTTCAAAGTATCAAGTTTAATTTTGTTTGTATCTTCCTCGTCTGTATTTTTTTCTTCGGTGGAAGTATCTTCCGCTCCGCGGACCTCGTGTTTTTTATCGGGCGCCTGTTCTTTGGCGGCAAAACCTTCGGCCAAGGCCGAAAACTGGTCTACCAATATCTTGGCTGATCTTTGAAAAGCCTCCATCGGAGTCAGCGAGCCATCTGTTTCTATGTGAAATCTGACTTTGTTGTAATCGGTCTTGTCTCCAACGCGCATATTTTCCACTTCATAATTTACGTGTCTCACCGGGGAGAAAGCCGCATCCAGGGCAATGGTGCCCACCTCCACCTTTTCTTTGCTGCGGGCCTCCACCGGCACATAGCCCAGGCCGGCTTCCACCACCACCTCGATTTTAAACTTAGATTTTTTGGAAGTCAGGGTGGCGATATGCACCTCCGGGCTGACCACCTCTACCTGGGAAGGGGTCTCGAAGTCGTCGCAGGTAACCTCTTTTTCTCCGCTGACGGAAAGCTCAATGGTATGGGGGCCGTCGTCGTTGAGCTTAAATCTGGCCTGTTTGAGGTTTAGGATTATATCAACCGCATTTTCCAGCACTCCTTCCAGAGTAGAAAATTCATGCCCCACCCCCTCTATTTTAACCGAGGTGATGGCCGCTCCTTTCAGCGAAGATAACAAAACCCGTCTCAAACTATTGCCGATAGTTTGGCCGTAACCGGGATAGAGGCCGTCCAATTCCAGAACGGCTTTGTTACCCTCGGAAGATATTATTTTAGGCATAACGGGCAAAGATATCATGATGATTTTTTATTAATAAAAATAAATTAGCGAGAGAAGAATTCTTTTATTTTGGTTAGGTCGGCGGTTAATTCTCCGTCTTCTATTTCCGGAGAACCGGTTACTTGTCCTTCTTTTTTATTTTTATCCAGCGTAAGCCAGCGGGGTGATTCGTACTTTTTATATTTTGATTCCAAATCTTTAAAAATGGCCAGCCCGGAGGATTTTTCTTTCAGGGAAATCAAATCCCCTTTCTTGGCTTGGTAGGAAGATATGTTGACGGAGCGGCCGTTTACCCGGATATGCCCGTGGTTTACCAATTGCCGGGCAATGCGCCGGGAGTTGGCCAGGCCCAGGCGGAAAACTACATTGTCCAGTCTTGACTCCAGCAGTTTAAGCAAAACCGCATTAAAAACTCCTCTTTTGAAAACAGCTTTTTGGCTGTATGACTCCACTTCTTTATTGGTCAGGCCGTAAATAAATCTCACTTTTTGTTTTTCATGCAAAAGCTGGCCGAATTCCGAAGAAGCCCGCCGCCGGCTTTTACCGTGCACACCGGGGGCATAACTTCGGCGCGTCAAAGCGCACTTGGGGCCCGAACAGCGGTCCCCTTTCAAAAAAAGTTTTTCTCCCAGCCGTCTTTCTGTTTTTTCTAATATCCTCATACATAAGTGACAGGTGACATGGGACAGGTGACATGGAATCTTTTAATGCATTTCCTTGTCGCTTGTCGCTTGTCGCTTGTCGCTATTTTATACCCGGCGCACTTTTTTGGGACGGGGTCCGTTGTGTGGCAGAGGGGTGACGTCTTTGATGGAGATAATCGTCAGACCCTGGTTGGCCAAAGCTCTGACTGCGGAATCTCGTCCGGAACCTACCCCGCTGACCCGTATCATTATTTCCTGCAGACCGGATTTTTTGGTTTTTTCAACCACCGTCTCAGCCACGCGGGCCGCCGCATATGGGGTTGCCTTTTTGGCTCCGGTAAATCCCAAAGATCCGGCTGAAGACCAGGCTAAAACTCCGCCTTGGTCGTCGGCGATGGATATAATGGTGTTGTTGTAAGTCGCCTGGATAAAGGCTATACCCCGGCTGGCTTTATGGCCCGCCTTAACTTCCGGCGCTTTTTTGACGTCGGTTTTGGAGGACTCACCTTCAGATTTTTGTATTATTCTTTTCTTTCCCATATATAAGTGACATGTGACAAGAAACATGTGACATGGAATTTTTAATTTATCCTTGTCGCTTGTTACTTGTCGCTAATTCTAAGTTGGGCTTGAGGACGGTTTTCGGCCTGATCCCATAGTTTTTCTGGTATTTCCCCGGCGGGTGCGGGAATTGGTCTTGGTTCTTTGACCGCGGACAGGCAGTCCTCTCATGTGCCGGGTGCCGCGATAAATGGACAGCTCTTTTAATCTTTTGATGTTGGTCATAATCTCCCGGCGCAAATCTCCTTCTATCTTATAATTTTTTTCTATAATCTCTCTTATCCGGTTTACTTCCTGGGCCGACAAGTCTTTGGTCCTTTTATCCGGATCCACCTGGGCTATCTTTAAAATCTTACGCGCGGACGTCAAACCCACGCCATATATATATGGAAGAGAATATTCTATCTTTTTGCTGTCCGGAATGTTTATACCTACAATGCGCATGCATAAGTGACATGTTACATGTGACACGTGACATGGAATTTTTAATTTATCCTCGTCGCTTGTTACTTGTTACTTGTCGCTAATTTTATCCTTGTCTTTGTTTATGTTTGGGATCAGATTTACATATAACGAATAGCCGACGTTTCCGCCGGACTACCTTGCATTTCGCGCAACGAGCCTTTACAGAAGCTTGAACTTTCATACATAAGTGACATGTGACATGTGACATGTGACATGGAATTTTTTAATGCATTTCCCCTTGTCACTTGTCACTTGTTACTTGTCGCTGGTTTTATTTCAGCCTAAGAATTATTCTGCCCTTGGTGTCATCGTAAGGAGACATTTCTACCCTTACTTTGTCTCCGGAAAGAATTTTTATAAAATTTAAGCGCATTTTACCCGAAAGATGACCCAGGATTTCACGGCCATCCTCAAGCTTAATTTTAAAAAGGGTACCTGGAAGATTTTCCAAGACTACCCCTTCTATGCTTATCTTTTCTTTGCTCATTGGTTGTTTAGACGAGGTCATCTGTAAACTCTTTTTCGTAATGAGGTTGCTCAATTTCGAGCGAGGCGAGGAAAGACGACGAAGGTGTATATAAACCTATATACACCAAGGAGGAGTAACGATGCCGCAGCCGAAATTGAGCAAATGTAATAGAAAAGTGAGTTTAGAGATGACCTCAACAGGATAGCAAAACCGGCAGGAGATGTCAATCTGCCCAGTCTTTTAACGATTATTCTTGCTTAAATTTTATTTTGGAGGGGTTGCCGGGGGCGCTGGATATCCAAGGAGGGAAAAAGGAAGTACGAAAATCGGCCAGCTCGGCGCGGTTTTTAAGGAATTCATTTATCGACCCTTCTTTTTGCCCTTTCAGTATTTGAGCCAAGTCTGAGTCCATAACTTGCGCCTGGGTTTTGATGGAGCCGTTCAGAGCGACGGCCGCCTTGCCTTTGTTGAAATCGGCATTTTGGACCTGATAACTAAAAGCGGCTGAATCTTCCAAAAGTTTTAGCGAGGAGACGTCTTTAAGCAAAAGCTCCTTGGAAAGATAAACCATATCGCTTTCCTTGAAAATTAGAACCCTGCCTCGGGCTCCGGCCTCTACGGCAAAAGTATCAGCCCGGATGTTTTCCGGCGGATAATTCATCTTGACTATTTGAATTTCCCTCAAGCCGTCTACCAGCTTGAAGCCAACAGGTATTTTTTTATCCATCTCTGTTTTTAATTCTTCATAAGCCTGCTTAGTTACCTGTTCCTGGGCTTTTTTCAGATCATCTTTGGAAACAACCTTGGTGTTGCCCTTAAACCCCCCGTTGAAACCTGTGCCGGCCACCGCATAAAAGCCGTCATATTTAGGATTTCCTTTAAAACCCGCTATCTTCAGGCGGATTTCTTTATCAGTATTAAAACTTTCACCGGGCTGGTCGGCCGCTAAAGCGGCCTCTAAAAACTTCGGCTTTATTTGTCCTTCCTCTATGGTGGCTCCCGGTACGGTGACCGTAGATACCAGCCGATAAATAGCGCCGTTGTCGGTGACAAAGCGGGTGGAGGACACCAGCTTCTGCGGAGAGGAGCTATATCCGTTATATATTTTCACTTTGCCCGACGCTTTTTCCTCTACGTATTTGGTGGCGGTGGTCGGGAAGGTCTTGCTTATTTTTTTGGAGAACTCTAAAAGCTCGGCCGGAATTATTTTTGAAGCAACCATGACCTGCGAGACCGAGGTGTCCAGAGTGGTTACTATATTTTGGAGGGACAGGCTTTCCACTCTCGGCTTGAAGGTTACGGTCAGACTGGCAAAAACCGTAGACAGCAGGATTACTATGGCCAAAAAAGAAACCGCTCCAGTCCATATCCCAAATTTCTTACCCCTGGGAAGCCGCTTTTTCTTGGGACGGATTAGGTGTTCTTTTTGTGGCGAGGCATGTTCGAAGAATTTTTCGGTAAAAATATTCTCGGCGGCGGATTCATCCTCGCCTGATGCACAGCGGACCTCCATCGGCTCCGGTGACGGCCGGGCTGATTCCCTACCAAATTCAGTATTTCCTCTTGCAACATCCAGTCGCGCATTCATTCTACTGAACTCAGTACTTTCTCGTATCTTCATGCTCGGCCATCGCTCCTCAACCGCCTCTATAATAGGTTTTTCAAAAAAATCCGCTTTCGGCTCCGGGATAAAAGTTTTGACGGGAGGCTCCGGTATTATTTCCTCTTCCATAATGACGGGCTCGGGTTTTTTCAAAGGAGCAAGACGAATAACCCGGGTGGAAGGTCGGGGCTGTCTTTGCAGGCGGATGCCGTCGGAATTGTTTTTATCTTTTTGGGCCATTATTGATGGCTGTCTTTATATATCAAAGCGGCTAAATTAAAATCTTCCGGTCCCTGAAGAGCTCCCCCCAAAGAATCGCCGCTAAACACCGAGTCTCCCCGCAGGATATTTACCTTGGGGTACTCTACATAAGAGAAATTTTTAATCCAATTTCCCCTGATTACCGAATTTACTTCAGGCATATTGGCTCCTCCTCCGATAATTATAACCTGAGGAGGTAGAGGACCAAAATGGTAGAAATTTTCAAGAATTTTTATAAACATTTTTTTCCATATCTCCGCCTCGCAGCGGATAAAATTATGGAGCTGTTTTTGGGTGTCTTGGCTGACAATTCCCTGAGAGTACTGCCGTTTCAGGTCTTCGGCTTCCTCAAAAGATATGGAGGCTATTTTAGAAATTCCTCTAAGGAAATGTCTTCCTCCCAGAGGAAAAAAGTTGACATGTTCCAATGAGCCGTTTTTAAGAAGCGTTACGGCGGTGGTCTCTCCGCCGATGTCTATCACCAAGGAGTTGTGTATTTCCAATACTTTAGTCAGGACTTCTTTTTGTGCCAAAAAGCTCGGATAAAAATAAATTTTCAGACCGCTCAATCCCTTTTTAACCATATCCAGCGTAGTAGCTATTTCTTGGCTAGCCCGGCGTTCGGTCGCCCTAGGGCTGGCTGGACGCATAACCATGGTTTTGAAAGAAAATTCTGTATTTGGGGGGAAAGTTGTTGCGGTATGTCTGAGGGGATAACCGTTTAGATAGGAGTCCAGAAGAAATGCGTCTATAATTTCCGGATGTTTTTTTTTATTTTCCTGCAGGATTTTGGCAAATTGATTATAAAAGGCTCCGTCATTTTGGCTACTGCCGGAAAATCGGGCAGACCAATTTTCTATGTTTAAAGCAACTATATCGGGACCAAGTCCTATGGTTATGGTGTCCGGGTGATGCTCCGAGCTTTTAATCATCTCCTGGATGAAATCCGGCAATTTTTTAACTATCCAGCCTACATATTCGTCAGGAGTAGGTTTGTCAGTATCGGGAAAGACAGGCGACTTAACCGTTTTCCTATCCAAGACAATAGGATTTTTTCCTATTATCACCTCAAAAACAACACCTTTAAGCGAGTGGGTGCCTACGTCTATGGCTATTTTCCTTGGGCCGTATTTTTTCAAAATTTTCCCAAAGATCATGTATATATTGTAACACTCAACTAAAAGAATACAATTGCAATCTATTAAGAAATTGTCGCCCGGATTCTTCTTATGCCGGCTGAAGAAGATTCTTCTTTGATGATTTTAAAATGTCCTATTTCTCCCGTATGGGCCACGTGCGGTCCGCCGCAAAGCTCGCGGGAGAATATTTCTTCCCCCCGGCCTATGGAATATACCTTTACCATTTCCGGATAATGTCCTTTATAGAAAAACAGAGCTCCGGATTTTTTCGCTTCTTCAAAAGGCGTTTCTTTTTCCGTGACCGGAT
>CAYHON010000003.1:0-42325 GCA_964358425.1 uncultured Candidatus Saccharibacteria bacterium
ATACCTTTATAAAAGACCTAAAAATCACATAGAATCGCTGAAATTTATTGACTATTTTTTAAAGACATGTTACTTAGACGGGGTATGTTCGTTTAAAATACCGTGTCATAGATACCTTATGAAAGGGAGAGACAGTGACCAGACAGCCGGAGAAAACCCAGCTGACTGAAGACGAATTGGCTCTTTATCTTCGTTTGCAGGCAAAAGTAGGATACAGGCAGACAGGAAAAGTGGTATTTGAAAGCTTTTTCCCGATTTTACCCATGGTTCCGTATGAATTGGCTGTTGTCCGCAAGATAGATGGTTTAGACCACGTTTTGTTATGGTATCGTGAGGATGAACATTATATTGGATGGCATATGCCGGGAAGCTACTTGAGGTTTGGTGAATCTGACCGACAAGTTATTGAAAGGACCTTGAGTAAAGAGGTTGGATTGACCCTTGTTTCTGCGGAATTTATTTGCCATTTCAATACCCCTCCAGAAACTGGTTGGGTGCCCAACCATCAGATTGCTCAGTTTTTTCTTTGCGAAACCAGCGGCGAACCTACGACAGAGGAATTTTTTTTGATAGATGCATTACCAGAAAAGATACTGGATTTTCACCGTATTTATATCAACCATCTGCACGCGTATCTTTTATGTAAAAAGTCCAGAGAAGTATAAAATTCGAAAGGCGAGGTAGTTTCGCCTTTTTTATTTACCCAACTTGTGAAGGATAATTTTTATTGCTAGGATAGTAATGTTATTTCTTAAGTAGTCAGCACTTTGGGTATAGTTTTAATATCAAAATATTAGACCCTCTCCTTCTTAAATCAATATGAAACTTTCCATTATTATTCCGGCTTTTAATGAAGAGGAGGCCATTGAAAAAGTCGTGAGGGATATTTTTAGAGAAATTAAAAAAAACGAACCGTCCTCGGAGATAGTTATAGTTGACAATGGATCTATAGACGACACCCCCCAAATAATATCCAGACTGCAGAAAGAATTTCATAATTTAAAAACAGTCAGGGTTTTTCCTAACAAAGGATATGGCAACGGCTTGTTACGGGGCGTCGCTGTTTCTTCCGGTGAAATTTTGGGTTGGATCCATGGCGACAATCAAATCTCCGCCGAAGACCTATTTAGGGTTTGGCATGAATTAGTAGAAAAAAAGCTGGATTTATGCAAAGCCGTTCGTCAAACCAGGAGTGAATCTATTTGGCGGAAAACACAAAGTCGTCTTTATAACTCTTTTTTTCGTATACTGTTTGGCGGAAAATTATCCGATATAAACGGCTCACCCAAGGTTTTTAAGCGAGCACTGTTTGATAGATTGCAAATTTTATCTCTCGATTGGTTTATCGATCCGGAAATAGTGATAAAAGCTCTTAGATCCGGAGCAAGGATAGGAGAAGTAGAAGTTTTTTGTCGGCCAAGATTGGGCGGTAGGTCAAAGACAAATTGGTTTGCGTCTTTTGAGTTTTTCAAAAATATGATTTTTTATAAGTTTGGAGTAAAACTAAAAAGAGAATAGATAATTTACCCGATATTTAAAATGAATATCTTAACTCACCGCCAAAAAATAAACAGAGCATACGATATTTTATTTAACCCCTTATTTTTTGTGATTCTTGGGTTTGTTTTACTTTTTATAGTCTCGTTTAAGACTCCCGTAGGTAATGACGAGGGTATGTGGGGATATATAGGTAGAATCTGGGTAGAAAACCAACAGCCGCCATATATTGGTGCTGTAGAAAACAAAACCCCCGGCATTATGATACTTTATGCGGCATCTTACGCTTTTTTTGGTGTCAATGTTTGGTTTCCTCGTTTACTAGCTGCAATTTCGACGGTCATTAGCGCCCTACTTATTTACCAGCTTACTCTTAAAATGGCCAACTGCCGCGCGGCAATTTTTGCTATGGCCATATTCGTGTTGTTGATGATATCCCCTTATTTAAATGGTTCTAGTGCCGAGGTTGAGACCTTTATGAATCTGTTTATAATCTCTGCCTTTTATGTAGTATTTACCTCTAGTGAAAATAATAGGTATCGTTGTTGGTGGATGATTTTAAGTGGTTTTTGGTGGGGAATAGCCATAATTTTTAGACAAACTGCCATACTAAGTATCGTCCCTTTGGCCCTCCTAAGTGTGGCCACAACCAGAATTAAAATAAGAAGTATCGCTGTTAACGCGGCCTGGTTGGGCGTAGGCGCCCTGCTGGCTAATATGATAAGTATCTTACCCTTAATTTTTTCTGGGGCCACCATTATTGATTATATAAACGGAGCATGGTTGATTCTCTTGAGGGGAAATATTGTCGTCAACAGCATTCTTAGCAGAGTATCGGGTTTTTATAGAAATTTTTTTACCCCAGATATTTATCTAATTTTTTTAGGAGTAGTTAGTTTTGTTCTTCTAAGAAAAAAAATAGGAACGATAAAATCCTTTGTAGGGTCTTCTATTGCTATATGGATATTAAGCGATTTTATCGTTTATAACATACAAGGCCAGTATTTCCCCCATCATAATAAAGTTCTTCTGCTTTCCTGGTCTATCGCTTTTGGGGTGGTGTTTGACTTTATTATTAGTAGATTGAGTATCAGTAAACTGGCGGATAATAACACCGGTAATAAGGTTGCTGGTACAGACACGGTGGCTAACCCTCGGGGGGATGAATATGTTCAGAAAATATTATCCATCTGTGGAATAATTCTGCTTTTATTATTCTTGGTACCCTTTCAAAGGGATTATATCCTAAACCTACGGGATAGGACGAGGGGTCTGTATGACAATAATCCTCAAAAAATAGGTTTTCTGATCCAGCAGATGACTATCCCCGAAGAGTATGTTTACGTGTGGGGTATGAATGTCGGTCAAATATACTATTATTCCGGGCGCCAAGCCCCAAGCCGGTATTTTAGTAATATTTTTTTGGGTGTACCCGGGGCTGTTGAGGAAGTAAAAAATAGTCTATTTATGTCTAAATCTAGGCTGATAATAGTATCTATGGATGAGTCAGTCCCATTGTGGCTGAACGGTATTATTCAAAACAATTATTACCTTGAGCAAACTATCTACGGATATTATTTCTATAAAAGAAAGTAATAACCTTAATGCAAATATTTTCCTTATTCTAAAGTAAAAGATATATGTGTGGCATAAACGGGTTTAATTTCAAAAACGAAAATCAAATAAGAAAGATGAACCTGCTGACCTCTCACCGCGGACCGGATGGAACGAGGTTTTTTTGTGATGACGAAATTTCCCTGGGACATAATCGTCTAAGCATACTGGATTTGCGCGAGGAGGCCTCCCAGCCCATGTTTAGTGGAGACGGCAATTTGGTGATAGTTTTTAACGGGGAGATTTATAATTTTCTGGAGATAAAATCTGAATTGCAAAAAGACTATAATTTCAAGACCGACAGCGATACAGAGGTAATCCTGGCGGCGTACCAAAAATGGGGCTCCCGGTGCCTGAACCGGCTTAACGGTATTTTTGCGTTTGCTATCTGGGATAAGGAAAAACAGGAATTGTTTATAGCTCGCGACCACCTGGGAGTTAAACCTTTTTATTATTATTTTGACGGGGATAAATTTATTTTTTCTTCTGAAATAAAATCCATTTTAGCCCATCCGGTAGAAAGACGGTTGGATCAAGAAGCTCTTAATATATATTTCCGTCTTCTGTATATACCGGAGCCGCATACTCCCTGGAAAAATATTTTTAAACTGCCGCCGGCTCATTTTGCTGTTTTAAAAAACGGTAAATTGGAGATAAAACAGTATTGGAAAATTTCTCACTTTGACTGTTTGTCGGACGAGCAAGAAATAAAAGGCTTAATAAAAGGACATTTTAAGGAGGCGGTATCTAGACAGCTTATCTCAGACCGCCCCCTGGGTATCTATTTGAGCGGTGGTATAGATTCTACGGCCATTTTGGGACGGGTATCCGAATTGCGGTCTAAACCCGCCCAGACCTTCACAGTTGGTTTTGAAGTTGAGTCGGAGCATCGCGCTAAGTTTAACGCCGATTTTGAGCTGGCCCGGAAAACCAGCCGATTTTTCAAAAGCGAACACCACGAGGTAATGCTTAAGGCCCGCGCGGTGGCGGATAATTTTGAAAAAGTCGTCTGGCACGGAGACGACTTGGTATCCAATCATACCCAGACGGCTATGTATGTGCTGTCGGGGATGACCAAAAACCACGCTGACGTGGTTTTGTCGGGAGACGGAGGGGACGAACTATTCGGGGGATACGATCGCTATTATCTAAATTACACCCTGGACCGCATACAGCGTCTGCCAAAAGCATTGAGAGAAAATTTCTTAGCCAAGTTTTTGTTTAAATTATCCGGTAAACAAAATCTTTACGATAAGTTAAATATTGAGCCGGGGATAGACCGGTTTCTTTCCTTTATGTCCCAAAAAGAAGCCGACTTAAGTTTCCTGCAGAAAGATTTTAATCAGCCGGAAGCCACCCGAAACTTTATCGGAAAGAAGTTTTTTTCTTCCGGGGAAAAGTTAGATTTTACCAAAAAAATGCAATATCTGGATATAAAAACCTGGCTATTAGATGACGCACTCAACAGGTCTGATCGCATGAGCATGGCTCACGGGGTGGAGCAGAGGGTTCCTATTTTGGATAAAGAAATGGTAGAATTGTCCATGGCCATACCACCTTCTTTTGGTATGGACGGCCAAAAATCAGGCAAGAGAATATTCAAAGAATCCCTGCGGGAATACATACCGGATTTCGTGTACAATCAACCCAAAAGAGGGTGGTTTTCTCCCGTGGCCAAGTGGCTTAGGTCAGATTTGAAAGGCTGGGCATACGATATTTTGTCTCCGGGATATAATCCTGAAACCGAAGCTTACTTTGATTTTGCTAAAGTAAGAAAAATCCTTGACCGGCACATAAGCGGGGAAAAGTATGCCCTGAATCCTATCTGGCCGTTGCTTACTTTTCAGGCATGGTTTAAACTTTTTAAAAACAAATGATAATCCTTTATAATTATAAATCCCCATGAAAAAAAGCAGACTTAATTTTTTACTTGAACACGTAAGACCAGGAAAGATTTTAGACGTGGGTAACTTGGATAAAAATGGCCAGATTCATAGTCTATTGTTGAAAAAAATGACTGGTTCAGAAATCTACGGACTGGATATATTGGATCAAAGAGAATTTGGTTTAAACTTCCCCAATCAAAAGATAGGCAGTTTTGAGGACCTGGGTTATCCCGATAATTTTTTTGACGTGATTTATGCCGGAGAAATAATAGAACATACCTGGAAACCGAAACAGACCATGGACGGTTTTTATAGAGTTCTTAAACAGGGAGGAATCTTAATATTGGATACCCCAAACGTATATTCTTTATCCAGAATTTTAAGATACCTGTGCAAGGGGGAAGATGTTGTTTTGGGGAATCCTGAACACACCATGTTTTTCTCCAGGGCCATGATTGAGAACCTGCTAGGTTCAGCGGGGTTTAAAATTGAAACCTTAACCACCGAAAGATTTACGACTATGAAGGGTAAGAGCATACCTCTACCCGGAATTTCTCCTTTTGGTTTTATGGGAGAATGTCTGTTGGTATCGGCCGAAAAGTAAAACAGATGCCCCCCTTCAATTCTAAAAAAATTCTAGTTGTAACTCCAAGTTTTCCTTTTACCGTGCTCGGGGCCGAGCAATCTGACCGAGCTTTTGGCATAAAACAACTTAGGAATCTAGGCTTTGAAGTCAGGGTGATTACTAAAACAACAGCCTGGCAATCTCCGGAAGATATCCAAAGGGCAGAAGATGATTTATCCATAAAACTCATCCCTGTTTCTTATAAATATAGCAACCGCCAACTTAGCCTGGTTGATAAAATTAATAAAGTTTTTTTAAAGATCAGAAATCCGCTATTGCTGGATGGGGCTGCCTTGGAATACTCCGACCCAGAAATTAAAAAAAAAGTTATTAAGGAAATCACTGACTGGAAACCCGATCTGGTTTGGTTTGATTATACGTATCTGTGGCCTTTATACGGATTGGTTAAAAAATATAAAATACCCATAATTACCAGGTCGATAAACTTTGAACCCTCCCATTTTTTACAAGAGGACGGATGGAGTATTATAAATTTATTTAAGTATATACCTAAGCTGATTAGCGAACTCCTAATCATTAAAAATAGCGATATTATTTTTGCCATTACGCCGAAAGAAGAAGGGTTGTATAAAAAACTTGGCGGAAGAGAAGTTTATACTTTACCTTTACGCGGGTTGCCGGCCTGTTTCCAGGAAGGTCTTTTCAAGGGAGAAACAAAACCCCTGGAAGTAATTTTTATGGGATCAACCTATAACGTAGCCCATAATCGCCGGGCTCTTGAGTTCATATTGCGGCAAATAGCCCCAGACATACATAGAAACTATCCCGGCGGGTTTAGGTTTAATATTATAGGACGAAAAATGCCGCCGGACTGTTCCCGCTACCTTAAAGACAACGTAAAATACCACGGCTATGTAGACAATCTTAAAGATTTTTTGGCTGGTATGGACATAGCTCTTGTTCCTTCATTTTTTGGGGCCGGGATGCAGCAGAAGATATTTGAGCCGCTTTGTCGGGGTATACCGACCATTACCTCCCGTAGGGGAACCGCCGGATATCCATTTGAACACAAAAAAGAAATATGGCTGGCGGATAATTTACAAGAATTTGTAGAGGGGCTTATTTATTTGGAAAATCCATATATAAGAAAAGATATGGGTTTGGCCGGTCGGCAGAAGGCAGAAAAAATATTTTCTAAAAAATCATTGGATAAAATAGTAATTTCTAGGTTGGAACAACTATTTTTATTCTCAAAAATACCGTGATAAAAATTTATACAGAAAAACCATCCGGTTATGCGCACTTGCCGATTTTGTATCCCAACCTTGGGGTCCAAAAATGGAAAAATCTCTACATGGGGGATGTTTTTAAGAAAATAAATAATCCTATTTTTACTTTGACCGAAAATCCGGCCGAGGCCGATTTTTTTCTTTTTCCGCATGATTATTTTTTGACATCAAATCAACCCGCCCAAGCCCTTGAGTTGGCTAAGAAAGCTCGAAAATACGGAAAGAAAATAATTATCTTTGGGCACGGCGACTCTGACCAGGATATACCCATACCCGATTCTATTGTTTTTAGAACTTCTCAGTATCGATATAAGATAAAACCGAATGAAATAATTATGCCGGCTTACGTGGAGGACTTATCCGGATCCGATGGTATGCAATTGCGCTCCAAAAGCCGGAGACCCATAGTTGGCTTTTGTGGCTGGGCCGATTTTGAAAACTCTCGCCAAAAAATATTCTTTTATTTAAAACGAGCGGTTTTGGATGTGCAGAATTTGTTTTTCGGGCGGCCTGTTGTGGTGCGGAGAAGGGGATTATGGTTTAGGAAAAAGGTTTTGCATGCGCTCGAAAGTTCTTCTTTGGTGGAAGCTAATTTTATAATCAGGAACAGTTTTTCTGGGCATGTGGCCACTATTAAAAACTCTCCCGAAGAGGCGAGAAAAGAATATATAGACAATATAAGTAATTCTGATTTTACTTTGGCTGTAAAGGGATACGGCAATTTTTCCTTGCGTTTTTATGAAACCCTGTCCTTGGGGCGGATTCCCCTTTTTATAAACACCGATTGCGTTCTGCCGTTGGAGGACAGGATAGACTACCGAGATTTTGTAGTTTTTATTGATTATAAAAATCTGAATCAAGTCGATAAAATTGTCGCTGATTTTTATGAAAATATGACCGGAGAAAAATTTATAGAAATGCAAAAAAGGGCCCGGGAGGTTTTTGAAAAATATCTTCGTATTGACGCCTTTTTTGCGCTTATTCCGGATATGTTAAATAAGATGAAATGAAAATACTCTATGTGACCAACCTGCGTCTTCCCACGGAGAAAGCCCACGGCAAGCAGATAATGGAGACCTGCAACGCCATGGCTGGGCAGGGAGTGGACATGACCCTGCTTATCCCCAGGAGAGTTAATCCTCTGAAAGAAAACGCCTTTTCTTTTTATGGCCTCCAGCCCTCTTTTTCAATCAGGAAAGTTTTTTGCGTGGACTTGCTGTTTCTACCGTTTTTAAAAAAGTTTTTCTTCGGGTTGGAAAACAGCAGTTTTACTATTTCTTCTTTTTTAAATGTTTTTTTGGGGTCGGGGAGGCAATATGAAATAATTTATACCCGTGATTTGGCGGTTGCCTTTTTCTTATCCTGGTTGAAGCCCGTGGTCTACGAGATACACAATCTACCGGATAATCCGGGATTTTTTAGTCGCTGGGCTTGGCAGAGAGCCAGGCATATTATCGTCATAAGCCTTGGATTGCGGGGAGATCTGGTTGGTTTTGGAGTTGACGCCGATAAAATAATTCTTGCTCGCGATGCCGTGGATCTAAAAAAATTTGATATAAATATAAGCCGAGAAGATGCTAGAAAAAGATTGGATATGGGTTTTGAAGAGAGGGTGGTTTTGTACACGGGCCATCTTTTCCCCTGGAAGGGTGCGGATCTTTTAGCGGAGACGGCCTACTTACTGCCGGAAGCTCAATTGTATTTTGTTGGAGGCTCTGAAGAAGATATAAAAAAATTCAGGAAGAAATATAAAGCGGATAACGTCCACATAATAGGATACCGCCCGGCGGACGAAGTGCCGGTGTGGCTAAAGGCCGCTGATTTGCTGGTCTTGCCCAACCGAGGACAATATAAAATATCCTCTAGGTATACTTCTCCTCTTAAACTATTTGAATATATGGCATCCGGTACGCCGATTGTCGCGGCTGGCTTGTCGTCTATCAGGGAGATTGTAAGTGAAGGTGAGGCTTTGTTTTTTAGAGATGGGGATGTGGCTTCGTTGGCGGAAGTTTTAAGTAAAACCTTTTCGGGGCAAATAGATTTGAAGTCACGAGCCGAAAAAGCTAAGATAAAAGCTGGTGAATTTACCTGGAACAAGAGGGCTCAAATAATATTAAACTCGATAAAACCGTGAAAAATATTTCGATTGTAATTCCGGTACATAACGAAGAAGAGATTATAGAAGGGGAGGTTAAGGGAATACTCACTAGTTTGGCCAAAGAATTACCCGCCTTAGATTATGAAATCTTACTCGTGGAAAACGGCAGTAAGGACCGTACCAAGCAAATCGCCGAAAAACTCAGCTCTGAAGTTCCCAGAATAAAAATTATCTCCTTGCCGCTTCCAAGCTATGGTGGGGCACTGAAGACTGGTATTTTGCGGAGCCAGGGAGACGTGGTGGTCATTTTTAATATAGATTTTTGGGATATCGTTTTCATTAAAAAAGCTTTAAATATTCACGAAAAATGGGATTTGGTAGTTGGTTCCAAGAATGCTCTCGGAGCCGAGGATTTGCGTTTAGTCACGAGGCGGCTACTTACCAAATTTTTTAATGTTTTTTTACGTGTCTTTTTTGGATTCCGGGGTACCGATACTCATGGAATGAAAGTTATGCGTCGCGATAAAGTATCTTCTATCGCTGAACGATGTCGTCCAAATAAGATGCTTTTTGACACAGAACTGGTTCTGCGGGCCCAGCACAAGGGCCTGATTATTAAAGAAATTCCGGTCGTCTGTGAAGAAAAAAGACCCAGCACGCTGATACCCAGTAGCCCAATTAAAATTATAAAAACCGGGTTTAAGGTTTTAAAAGATTTAACGATTATCTTTTTTTCTTTATATCTTGGCACGGCTAGGCAAAGAATGGCTTGGGGGGCTTTGTTTTTTAGCATAGCCTTTGTTTTCTTTTTTTCTTGGCCGACCCTAACTACTAAACCAGCGGTCTGGTATGACGAGGGGATAAATATAGAACTAGCTCGCAATTTTGCTGAATTTGGTAAGCTGGATTTAATAACCGAACCTCTCCAGTTTACCGGACAGGGATCTCTCATCGGATCTACTGGATATCCCGTTACTATACCTTTGGCCATCTTCTTTAAAATTTTTGGTTTTGGTTTTGCGCAAGCCAGGGCCTATATGCTTCTCTGGATGACAGCGGCATTAATAAGTATCTTTTGGTTTGTAAAAAAGATATGTGGAGAGGCCGAGGCTGCCATGGCGCTTTTATTGGTGGTTTCTTTTGCCTCCTTTTACGGTAATGGCCGGAGCGTGATGGGGGAGATACCCGGTCTCATTTTTATGATCCTGTCTCTGGGCTGGTTTATTTCGAAAAAAAGTTTAATGGTCTCAGGAATTTTTCTGGGGCTGGCGGTGGTAAGCAAGCCCTCTGTGTTTATTTCGCTCATCCCAGCCTGGATTATATTTTTAGCCTGGAATAAAAAAGATTTTTTAGTAAAAGTTACTAAACTGGGTATCGGTTCTTTTCTGCCCTTCTTAGTTTGGATTTTTATTTATTTCAATCAAGTTTTTTCTCTTGATATTTGGGAAAAATTACAAGATCATCTTTCTAACCCCTATAAAGAAGCCGGAATATCCTCTTGGTCTAATATTAAGAACAACCTAGTTGGTTTTTTCTATACTCCCACTCTGGTTTATTTCTTATTCTTTATGATTCTGATAGTTTTAGCCGTATTTTTTGACAGGGATTTTTATCGAAGAAATCGTTTTCTGTTTATGGTCTCCGGCTGGTATAGTCTTTCAGCTTTTTTATTTTTTTTGAAGAGCCTGGGTTATCTGCGATATTTAATCGCCGTGGAGTTGTTAATCCTAATGTTGTTACCCGCCTCTTTAATAAAAATTGCGGAGTATATAAAAAAGCCCAAACTTCCGGTCGTCTGGGTTCCAATTACCCTTTTAGTTTTAGTAGTTTTTCAATTCGGATATTTATTCACCCGAGCTAAGCTTTTCTACTCGGATAGTCCGGAGAAGACGATTAAGTACATAGAGAATAATTTTCCTAACCACAGCATTGGAGTTATAAATATACCGCCCGTGGCCGCTTTGGTTCCTCCGGAAAAAAGATATCAGACCATCTCTTCTTATGGTCTGATGGGTGTTGGTTTAAATCCGCTGTCTTTGGAAAAGGATAAATTGCCAGGAATTATAGTATTGGAAGACGTGGCCACGCTTGAAGATGATTATAAAATAATACTCTCTAAGTTCTATAAACAGGTAAACATCCCAGGTAATAAAGATGTGGTGTATTATAAATTATAAGAAAATTTTTGTTTTTATTTCAAGATTTAGTCTTGACATAATTTGAGCATAATGATACAGTCATATAATAGTTATTCCTATACGACGGCTCTATTTCCTGGAAGAATTGGAGGTAATGAATGCACTTTTACACATATGACTTTGCTGGACTAAAGACTCATGCGCGCGAGGCTGGTCTAAGATTCAACCGGCCATGGCAAAAGGAACTGGTCGTGGATGAGAAAAGTTGTCCTTTTTGCAAGCCAGACAACGGCCACCGAGTCTTGTTAAAAGATGATGAAATAAGATGGTATGTGATTGAAAACAAATTTCCAGCTTCTCCCGTACATTATATGGCACTTCCGGAAAAATGTTGGTCATCTGATCGTCTACGTATATTGGGCGGGGTGAAAGAAATAGAAAATGCCTTAGATTTACTTTTGAAAGTAATTGGGGGACAGTATTTTCGAGTACCTATGCATATTGCAACTAATATTGGTACTATGGCGGGGCAAACTCAACCCCACCTCCATTATCATTTGGCTCAATATCCACTGATTAAAACCGAGTTTAGGAATACGAAAGAAAAATTATTGAAACTATATTCGCAACGATATAAAGATTTGATTTTGCGCGATAACGAAATGGTTATAGGAGTTGGGGGCGCAAGGGCTGGTCAGTGTTTTATTATTCCCCGGGATGATGAATTTGGTTCCTTGCCCACTGTTTTATCACAGGCCATATCTTGGTTAATCGAACTTTATAGTAGAAAATTTAAGAGTACTGAAGGCTTAACCCCAGAGTTCTCTATTTGTCTCTATTTTAGAGAGGGATTCTCTTATGGGGTGTTTGTTCCTGTACTTGCTAACCATGGGGCAGCTACCGACGCTATGTGTTTACAAGAAGGGTGGCCCATTGTCTTACCTTGGCCGCACGAACTTACAGCAGAGTATCTAAAATCTTAACTATCCAGAAAAAGGAGGTTTTGAAATGAATACCGTTTTAACTCGCGTGCCAGTGCGCATACCACTGGCCGGTGGAGGCACGGACCTGCCTCTTTATTCTTCCCGTTTCGGAGGATTTCTCTTAAGCGCGGCGATTAACAAATATGTTTATGTCCTGGCCAATCGTCCCCAGATGACGGACACCATCAGAGTCAAAACTTCCGTTGAACAGGAAGTTACCTGTCTGGATGAGATTAAATATGACGTTGCTCGGGAATCTCTTCGCTATTGCGGAATCAAAAATAATATCCAGGTCACCTTTGAAGGTGATGTTCCTCACGGAACGGGTTTGGGAACATCTGGCTCATATACCGTGGGCCTGATAAAAGCCTTTTCTGCTCTAAAAGGTAAAATACTTACTTCGCAGGAGATAGCCGAAGCGGCTTGCTATGTGGAGATGGAGATGCTCAAGCTTCCCGTAGGTAAGCAGGATCAGTATATGGCCGCTTTCGGCGGAGTGAGGATTCTTAAAATCAGCACTGAAGGCAGGGTTGACGTAGAAAATCCGCAAATTTCTTGGCATACGTTGGACAACTTGCGGGGAAGCATGCTGTTTTTCTTTACGGGTCAGAGACACGATAGCAACAAAATTCTCGGGGCCCAGAAAATCCTGGTTGATTCCGGCAATCAAGAATTATTGAATTATTACCACAAAATAAAAAGCATCGGCTTGGATATTTTAGAAGCTCTGCAAAGGGGAGATCTGATAGCTTTTGGAGAGTTACTCCACCAACATTGGCTGACCAAAAGAAACTTAGCCGGCGGGGTTACCAATCCTGCCATAGACAGGCTTTACGACTTGGCTATGGCCGACGGAGCTTTGGGGGGAAAAATTATGGGATCCGGCGGCGGCGGATTCTTTATGTTTTTCTGCCGTCCCGGACGCCAAGAAGAACTCCGCGCGACTATGCAAAAGCAGGGTTTGCGGGAACTTTCTTTTGACTATGACTTCACCGGGGCAACGGTTGTTTATGCCAGCCAGTAAATACAGCGGACAAGAAACTCTTGGCCGCTTTTTATTGTTCTAAAAATAGATGTTTAATAAGTAGGATTGACCAATCGAATGTTCTAATATATAAGTGTATCAGTTCCTTAAATCACTAACCGTCTTACTGACTATAAGGAGGAAATGCGATGAGAGACAGTAATAAGGACTATATCTTCGGTTATCTTCAAGAGGCCCAGGAAATAATTGAAAGGCTTAAGGTTCAGAAAGATGTAATTTCGGATGTGATAAAAATTCTCTTTCAGGCTTGGCTGGATAATCGCTGGGTGTTTATCATCGGCAACGGGGGGTCGGCTTCAACCGCGATTCACTTTGCGGCTGATCTGATTAAAACCACGATTGATTTGCCAGGCCAACGCGGTTTGAGAACTCTAGACCTGGTCGGCAATGTACCCCTGGCCAGCGCTACTACTAATGACTGGGGGTGGGATAAGGTTTATGACGCTCCCCTCATTACGTATTGGGAGCCGGGCAGTGTCCTGGTGGCTTTTAGTGTCCATGGCGGTTCGGGTCAGGACAGGGCTGGAGCGTGGTCCCAGAACCTTTTACGGGCAATTCAGTTTGCCAAAGACAACAAAGGCACAACCATTGGTTTCTCCGGGTTTGACGGGGGAGCCATGAAAACTCTCTGCGACAGGTGTGTAGTTATTCCCGCAGATTCTACGCCCCAAGTGGAATCATTTCACGTTGTTTTGCACCACTTGATAGCTTTCCGCCTCAAGGAAATGATTTTTGCGCATTACCGGGGTGAATAAAATGTCTCTCGCTTTGTGTCCGGCGGTCTTTATTGACCGTGACGGTGTGTTAAACGATATGGTGGAAAGAGGACCTAGTTTCTGGGTATACGGAAAAAAAGTGGCGAGAACTGCTCCTTTCTCTTACGCGGAATTCCGGTTGAAAGATTGGGTAAAAGAAGCCTTGGAAATAATCAGCCAAGCGGGATTTTTAAGGATTCTGGCATCCAATCAGCCGGATATCGCTTACGGCACGCTTCCGCAGAGTGAAAATGAGCGCATAATGTCGGCAATATCCGCTCTTCCTCTGGATGATATTTTTTTATGTCTTCATGGAAGAAATGACGGCTGTTCCTGCAAGAAGCCCAAACCAGGCTTGTTAATTCAGGCAGCCCAAAAGTGGGGAATTTCTCTGAAGGATTCTTTTATTGTTGGAGATGGTGAAGCTGATATGGAAGCTGGACGCTTAGCTGGTTGTCGGACGATTTTAATCAGAACCAATTACAATTCGGCAGTGATTTGTGATTATTCCGTAGATAGCTTGTTGGACGCGGCCATCTTCATAAGATCTCTGAAAGGAGAATGAAATGAGAATTTTTGCGGATACGGCGGATTTGGGAGAGATAGAAGAGGTTTTGAAACGCGGATTTGTGCGGGGGGTTACGACCAATCCTTCGCTCATCGCCAAACAGCAAGGTGGAGATTTCGAGGGGCACGTCAAAAAAATCGTGTCCCTCATTAATACCTATCAACCGGATGTGGACTTGAGTGTGGAAGTATTCTCACGCGATCTCAAAGAAATTTTAGTCCAGGCCACGCGTTTCAAAAAAATATTTGAGTGTCAAAACTTGAGCATCAAAGTGCAAATCGGCTGGGATGAGCTGGAGGCCATTCGTTTATTGCGCAGGAACGAAATTCCCGTAAACTGCACCTGTTGTATGACTGTCACTCAGGCGGTGATGGCGGCTGCGGCAGGGGCGCGATACGTTAGTCTGTTTGTAGGTAGAATCAGAGATGGGGGAGAACAGGAACTATTCCTCAAAGAGAGAATAAAACTTCAGCAACGCGGGGCCTTGACCTCAGATGATTATGACCCGTTTAAGGTCATCATCTCAACACGAAAACTGCTTGATCGAGAATATCCCGGGGTGGAGATTATCGCCGGCAGTATGCGCACGGTCGCCGATATCAAAAGTTCGGCTCTCTCCGGCGCACACATTATAACTATCCCGCCGAAATTTTTCGCGGATATGGTGGGCCACTTCAAAACAGATGAAGTGATAAACCAGTTCTTTGCGGACTTTAAAAATTGGATTAAATAAACTTTTTGGAAAAACATAAATTCCTTACCGTCACGGAAGGAATTTTTTTTGGCTTTTATATATTATTTCTTTTTTCCTATAAAATATATCACCGCCGAGGTTTCAACGGCACGTGGGAACAAGTCAAACAAAAGGTCAAATATTCTTAGGGGGGACAGTATCACCATAAATACATAAGTAGCAAAATTGTAAACTGTTTCTGAAAATATGGAGAAAGGCAGAGCTAAAAAATACATCAAAAAAGTAATCAGGCCGGATACTGGTCCGCTCCTTGGCTTAACCTCCAAGGTCTCAAAACCAGAAAATTCAGTTTTCAGACCAACATGAGTCAGGCGGACATAATCATTTGGAGAGGCGTGGAAAGGCATGATGAAAGGAATGCTTGCGTATATAAAACCGCCGGGCTTTATTACTCTGGTTATTTCAGCAATAGACCGGAAAACATTGGGTATATGTTCCAGGGTAGATTCAGTAACAATCATATCTACTGTATTGTCTTTAAAAGGCAATGAACGGGCATCGGCGACAATATCCACGTTTTTGAAAGGAAATATATCTAAATTGATTATGTGGGGATTTATTCTTCGGGTTCCCGAACCGATATTTATAATTATCCTATTTTTAATATCGTCGCCGAGCAATTCTCGGATGGCCCTTTGTGGGGGTTTGCCGAAGTAAGAAGCGCTGCCCACCGCATAAGTCAAAAACTGAAAAAGCCAGGGCTGTTTTTTAATTAAAGATTTAAACTTATTTAAAGGGCTTTTAATTTCTTTTTCATATTGTTCAAAACTCTCGTGGTTTGCCACAAACAAAGGTGAGCCGTTTTTAACGTGAAATTTTCTTTGGCATTTTAGGCAAATATATTGGTTATCTTTTTTTATCAGGTTGCCGTGATCGTTCGGACAGCCAAGTATATTGGTTTCGTCTGGAGGTAACATATAAATGTATTGTTTACAAATTATTTAGATTGTGTTATTTATATATTACGTTCTTTTAGAATATTCTTCAATGCCAGTCATAAACAGGAGACAGCAAATGCGTATTCCAAAAGTTCTTTTAGTATATCCTCCAAACCAACTGATGGACGTAGAAGTTCCAAGACCCGATGGTTCTTTGGGCCTTCTTTACTTGGCGGGAGCTTTAAGAAAAGTGGGGGTGGAGGTAGATATTCTCGATGCTTCTGTTGGTGGTCCTGAAGATTTACTGAACAGTACTTTTTATCGGCGTGTCTTACAATCAAACGGGTTAGTTCGTATAGGCATGTCGGTTGAAAGAATAGGGGAGTTTATTTCGCGTGGTGGATATGATATCGTCGGCGTAAACTCCAATTTTACACCGCAGACCAAAATGGCCTTGGAGGTGGCAAGAGCCGCCAAAGAAGTCGGAAATGATATCTTGGTTATGGCGGGTGGAGTAAATGCTCGTAATTTACCCGAAAAGTTTTTTAAATCGGGGATGGTTGATTTGATTTGTTCCACTGAAGGAGAGGGGGTGATAGTCAAGGCGGTACAAAATTGGTCTAAGGGCATATCTTTGCGTGGTATACCGGGAACCATTTTTTCAGATAATGGAAACATTACCCATATCCCATTAGTACCAGACCCCGTTCTGACCAATCTTGATAACTTACCCTTTCCGGCCTGGGATTTGCTGCCTTTTGAGAAGTATGAAAAAATATCTGCTCCGCACGGGGATCCTTCGGTTCAAAAAGACGCGCGTTACGCACCTGTTATGACCTCTAGGGGTTGTCCTTTTGAATGTGTTTTTTGTCATATTTCTAAAGAAAAGGAGGGTTCCTCGGGTAATATAGGATCTCTTCGTCTAAAATCGACTGATAGAGTCTTGGAAGAAATTCGTATATTACAATCATTGGGAGTCAAAAGACTGTTTTTTGAAGATGATAGTCTATTGGCTAAGAAATCAAGAGTTAGACTGATTTTTGAGAAGGTTGCCAGTATGGGATTGAGTATTGCCAATGTAAACGGGGTTAATCTGGTGCATTTTTTAGTGAAGTCCGGAAGAAATTCTTACAGGATTGATAAAGATTATCTGATTATGCTAAAAGAAGCCGGATTTGATTGCATCGTTTTTCCAGTAGAATCGGCTTCACAAAGGGTTTTGGACAAATATGCCACAGGAAAGCTTAATCACCAAAATATTGATGTGCTGGAGTTGGTGGGTATGGCCAATGAGGTAGGTATCGCCAGTCCTATCAATATAATGATGGGTTTTCCTGACGAAACGGAAGCCGAAATAATGTCCAGTATTGAGCTTGGCAAAAAATTAGTTGTAGCCGGCGCTCGTTATGTGACCTATTTCATACCGATTCCTTTCCCCGGTAGCCGACTCTTTGATATCGCTATGCGCGAGGGGCACCTGGAACCAGATTTTGACCCAGACATTATGAATTGGAAGAGACCGGTGATGAAAAAAACTGTGGTGTCTCCAGAACGACTCATTGAACTCAGGGACTGGGCTTGGCACGAAACCAACAGACCCGACTATATTGAGCAGAGATTGAGGTCCAATATTGGATCCCGGACAGATTCTTTCAGCGCGGGACAATAATTTTTCCATTGTAAACGAGGTCCAGAATCCTCGTTTTTTCTTGTCTAAAACCGTTATTTGAGTTAGTATTTTTATACCGAAATTAATAATCTAGCCGATGAATAAAAATAACGAAAAAAGCATAGCGGTATTTTTACCTGCTTATAACGAAGAAGAAAACATCGGACAAATGGTTTTAGAAATAAATGATTTTTTGAAACCCAGATTTTCTGATTATGAAATACTAGTCATAAGCGAAGGCAGTACAGACAAAACCAACTCAATTGTTAGGGGGTTACAAGAGCGTATAAAAAATTTAAAATTGCTTACCAAGAACGAAAGTTTTGGCTACGCGGGAGCGCTAAGGTCCGGGTTTAGGAATTCCACCAAAAAACTTATTTTCTATACCGACGGAGATGGGCAATTTGATATTAAGGAACTAGATAAACTCCTGCCTCTTATAGACAAATATGACGTAGTTACGGGCTATAAAATCAAGCGCAGTGATCCCTTAATGCGGGTCTGGATGTCCTGGCTATATAATTTTACCATGAGGATATTGTTTGGTCTGAAAGTTAAGGATGTCAATTGTGCTTTTAAACTCTTTAAAAAAGAAGTCATTGATAAGATAAACTTTCTGCCAAACCTTACTCAAGGAGTTATAAATGCCGAAATATATCTATCTGCCTTGGAAAACGGATATACCATCGGAGAAGTTGGAGTTAATCACCTGCCCAGAAAAGGCGGCAAAACCAGCGCGGAATTCGGGATACGGGGCAAGATAATAGCCATGGTTAGACCCCGGGTTGTAAAAGGGTTTATACTTGATACTATTAATCTTTGGAGGAAAACCCATCGATGTTAAAAACTTGTCCCAAGGTCAGAATAATAATTTGTAGAAAACAAAATTATGGTTACAAAATCCGACCTTTCTATAATCATGAAAAAGACCCTGCGAGGACTCGGGGTTATGCCTATTGCCAATAAGGTAAACAACTTCCGTTTTTTAGTTTTGAAGAAATATTGTGCTCTTTTTAACAAGAATCCCCTAGAAGCTGTTTATAACGATAATTTTTTTGATGTTCAGCACCACGAAAACGTTCTTGGCGATACACCCAAGGCCTTAGCTGGAATCGTAAAAAATTTTTATAATCCAAGGTCTGTCGTAGATTTCGGATGCGGGATTGGCATCTATCTGCGCGAACTGGAAAAACTGGGTATGGATGTCTTTGGTATTGATGGCAGTCCAGCCGCCTCCAGAAATTTAGTTATCGATAAAGGCAGATTTTTAACCCAAGACTGCACTAAAGAATTTACTCTGCCGCGCAGATATGACGGCGCAATCTGCTTTGAGGTCGCCGAGCATATTCCGACAGAAAAGTCTCGGATACTGGTTGGAAATATAACCAGGGCCAGCGATTTAGTCTTTTTTACTGCAGCTCCAAAAGGCCAAGGGGGTCATGATCATATTAATGAGCAGGAACCAAAATTTTGGCTTGACCTTTTTTCCGAAAAAGGGTATGAATTCTTAGAAGAAGATACCCGTATCATAAAGAAAGAATTATTTGATAAAAAAGCTATTTTCTGGCTTGCTGAAAATTTTTTAGTTTTTAGTAAGAAAAAATCTTAATTATATGAAAGTTTTAGTAACAGGGGGAGCAGGATTTATCGGTTCTAATTTAGTTAAACTTCTCTGCGACAAGGGATATAAAGTTACTGTTTTGGACGACTTGTCTTCCGGTTATAAAAGCTTGGTTGACCGGAGAGCTAAGTTTGTAAAAGGAGCGATAGGCACCCCCCAGCTTCTTGATAAATTGCTTCCAGGCCAGGAAGTTGTTTTCCACCTAGCGGCCACCTCTACCGTTACTTATTCCCTGACCAACCCCAGAAAATATTTTGAAAATAATTTTATGGCTGGAGTCGCTCTTTTAGAAGGTATGAGAAGAAATAAAGTGAAAAAAATAGTTTATTCTTCTTCTGCCTCTTCTTACGGGGAAAGCGGAGAAAAGTTTCTTAGGGAAACTGATTTAACTAACCCTCTAAGCCCGTACGGAGCGTCTAAATATGCGTTTGAACACGTGTTGAGCTCTTATTATCACTCATTTGGAATAAACAGCGTATCTTTAAGATATTTTAACGTCTATGGACCAAACGATGAACAATTGGGCACCAGAGCCGTTCCCCGTTGGTGCCAGGCCGCCTTGGGGCATAAGCCGCTGACTCTCTATTGGAATGGAAGACAAAGAAGGGATTATGTTTTTGTGGGGGATATAGCTCGAGCTAATTTGTTGGCATCTCTCCATTGCCGGGGGTGTCGTGTTTACAATGCGGGAACGGGTCGGGGGGTTTGGATGATAGACATCATCAAAAAAATGGAGAAAATCCTGGGCCAAAAATTGGATATTGACTATCAAGGAAAAAGAGAAGGGGATCCCAAGTTTGCCATGGCCGACATAACTAAAATAAAAAAACAGCTAAAGTGGAAACCGGAGGTAAATCTTGATCTGGGTCTTAAGCTTACCTTGGATTATTTTAAAAACAGACCTAAAAAACTATGAAAGTTTTAGTAACAGGGGGAGCAGGATTTATCGGTTCTAATTTAACAAAGGCTCTTTATAAACTAGGGCACGATGTTACGGTTCTGGACGATTTGTCGTCCAGTGGTCGAAAAAGGCCTGATATTAAAGTCCGATTCTTTAACGGTTCGATTGGAGATGTCGCCTTAATCAATAAACTTATCAAAGGAGTAGATGTAGTTTTTCATTTGGCCGCTGCCGGAATCATTCAACTTTCTCTAGAGAACCCCGTCTTATATTTTGAAAACAATGTTATGAACGGCATCACGCTTTTAGAAGCCATGCGTAGGAATGGTGTGAAAAAAATAGTTTATTCATCAAGTTCGGGTGTGTATGGAGAGCCGCAGCGAATTCCCATAAGGGAAGATGATCCCAAGAATCCAATCAATCCTTACGGAGCGGCTAAGCTAGCTTTTGAAGATGTTCTCAGCTCTTATTATCATTCTTTTGGAATCAATAGTATTTCTTTGAGATATTATAATGTCTATGGTCCGGGGGATGAGCAAAAACCCGTTACGCGAGCCATACCCAAGTGGATCAAGGCTGCTCTGCAGAATCAACCCCTGGTTTTGTATTGGCGAGGATTACAGAAAAAAGATTATGTCTTTGTAGGCGATGTCGTGAGGGCTAATCTGCTTGCGGCAGCCAACTGCCGCGGTTTCCGTGTCTATAATGTAGGTAGTGGCCAAGGTTTTTTAATAAAAGATCTGGCCAAGAAAATGGAAAAAGTATTCGGTAAAAAACTAAAGACTGTTTATAAAGGAAATAGACTTGGTGATCCCGGTGTTCTAATCGGAGACATAAGCCGAATAAAAAAAGAATTGGGATGGAAAGCCGAGGTTAGTCTAGAAGATGGCCTGAAAAAGACAGCGGAATATTATAAAGAGGCCGCCCTTAGATTATGAGGGCCGTGATTCTTGCCGCTGGAAAAGGCCAAAGAATGTTGCCTCTTACTCTGTCGGTTCCTAAACCGCTTCTTCGCATTGCCGATAAAACTATTCTGGACTATATATTTGAATCTTTTCCGGAAGAGATAGATTCGGTAATAATCGTGGTGGGGTACTTGAAAAAGAAAATCCAGCAGTATCTCGGGGCAAAATACCAAGGTCGGCCGATACACTATATTACTCAAGATGTTTTAGACGGATCGGCTACCGCCCTATTAACTTGCCGGGACCTTTTTATGCCCAAGGAAAGACTTTTGGTGGTTTATGGGGATGAGCTTCCTAATCAAGAAGAAATTTTCGCCTGTCTAAACCATAAATATAGTTGGCTTTGTTGCCCGACTGATAATCCTTCCCAGTCTGGCATCGCTACTATTGATGAAAAAGGATATATCACAGAAGTTGTAGAAAAACCGGAGAATCCCTCCTCTAAGATGTCGGCGGCAGGAATAATGGTGATAAATAGTGATATATTTAATTATGAACCCATCCAGCACTCCAACGGAGAATACTATCTATCTTCTCTGATGGGGAAGTTCTTAAAAGACTATCAAATCAAAGCTGTTTTTGGCAGAAAAAGACCGCCTTTTATTTCACCTGATGAAATTGAGAAGCTTACCATTGAACAATATCAAAAAGTAAATAAAAGCCAATTATGATCTCGGTTATTATTCCGGTCTACAACAATGAGAAAGATTTGGAAAAAACACACTCTAAACTTGTAGAAGTTTTGTCTTTGTTCAAGGAGCCTTATGAAATAATTGCTGTAGATGACGGTTCCACCGATGGCTCCAGAAAAAAACTATCTTCGCTCTCTCCCATAACCGCCGTAATGCTATCTAAACATTTTGGGCATAACGCGGCTATGGACGCCGGTTTTCAAAAGGCCATTGGAGATTTGATAATAACCCTAAGTGGAGATCTTGATTATGAATTGAGTGATATTACTTTATTAGTGGACAAACTCAAAGATGGTTATGGGGTAGCTGTAGGATGGCGAGAGGGCAGAACCATATCTTTTTCTAGAAATATTTTTTCCAAGTTGGCTAACTGGCTTATCGGCAAAGCTACTGGGATCAAACTTCACGATTTTAATTGTGGACTCAAGGGTTATCGCCGTGAATTTATTGATGGGGTGCAGCTTTTAGGAGAGAATTCCATGTTTATGCCCGTATTTGCCTGTGATCGCGGGGCTAAGGTGGCAGAAGTAAAAGTAATATACAAGACAGAGGGAAAAGAAGCGCTAAGATATAAGCCGAAAGACGTATTATTCACGTTTTTTGATTTATTGAGCGTGAAATTTTTACTTAATTATTTTGCTAAACCCTTAAGGTTTTTTGGCAGCTGGGCCTTGTTTTTTCTCTTCCTGTCTTTTTTGTCATTTATCACTTTTTTGCTGATAAAATTTCAGTATATAATCTCATTTAATCCTTATTCCTTTTTGCTGATGGGAGCAGTGCTGACCATACTTAGTTTTTTAATTTTTATTTTAGGATTTATCACGGAGATACTCTTGAGGGTATACTACATAAATAGAGACGCCTCTCAATATATGATTTATGAGATTATAAAAAATAAATAGACACCCCCTATGTTATTTGAAAAAATACGATATTACTTAAAACGCCACTGGTTAAACTTAGCCCTTGCCGTTCTGGTGGGCCTTATTTATGTGGGACCGCAGCTTGTTTTTATTTTCTCTCTGGGCGGTGAATATCAGGGAATCCCTATGCTGCAGACGGCTAACGAGCAAGGTTATCTTGGAAGAATACGGGAAATTATTGACGGATATCCAAAGGTTTCATCTTATCCCTTCTATGAATATAAAGACCAATGGCCCTTAATGCCGCCTACCGGGGAAATGTTTTATGCTCTTCCCAGCTTGTTGTTGGGTATATCCTTGGTCACTGTGCTTATTGTCAGCAAGTTTATATTGCCACTCGTCTTATTTTTATTGATTTATTTTTTTATTCTGAAACTGATTGGTGACGTCAATTCTCCGGCTACCAAAATAAGTGCCACTGCTGGTTCTTTATTAATTCTGCTTGGGTATGATTTGGTAGATTATCACAGTTTGTGGAATTTTCTTTTCGGAGGAAAAAACTTAGGCGGATCATTTTTAATCTGGTCGCGACCGGTAAACCCCATATTAGGGGCTATTTTTTTATTTTCTTTTTTATTATGTGTGTGGGCGATTATCCAGAAAACCAAGTATTTAAAAACAACGGTAGTCACCGCCGGATTATTTCTGGCGCTTATGATAACCAGCTATTTTTTTAGCTGGGGGCTGGCGGTATCGATTCTGGGAATATTGTTTTTGGTATATTTATACAAACGCGAATATCGGATTGTTTGGGCTTTTATATCAATTATCGCGATAGCTCTAGTTTTAACTACTCCTTATTGGTATTTTTCCTATCGCGCGAGTCAAAGCCCGGGGTACAGCGAAGCTGTTTTAAGAAGCGGTTTGATATACACCCATTATCCGCTGGTAAACAAACTATTATTAGCGGTTTTGGGTGTTTATCTTATCCTCGTTTTTACCCCGATCTTGAAAAGGGTTTCTTGGTCAAACATGTTTGAATCATTAAGACAGAATATAAAAGCCGTCTGGCGAGACTGGCATTGGTTTTGTTTAATATTAATTTTGGGGAGCTTTTGGGCCCTTAATCAACAGGTTATAACTGGGATAACCATCTGGCCCTATCACTTCGTTCAATATTCGATTCCGCTGGCGATGATAGTTTTAGTCTTGTTGTGGCATCACTATATTAGGAAGAAATTTCGTATTTTTTGGATTTTTACAATTATATTCATAATCGGTTCGGCGTTGTTGTTTGGTCTATATTCTCAAACTTATGCTTATAATAAAAGTTATTCTTATTTTCGTCAATTGCAAATATATACTCATGTTTTCCAATGGCTAAACAAACAACCGAAAGACTGCGTAGTTTTAGTATACGATACCACGAATTTTTCGTTTAATGAATTAGTGTTGGCGTTTTCCCATTGTAATCTTTATGAGTCCAACGAATTTTTCCTGCTTATGCCGGAGGATAGGATTTATCACAACTACCTCGTACATCTACGTCTTAAGGGGGTCTCAGCGGATGAAATAGAAAATTATATTCAAGAAAATAAAGGCGAAATACATAATTATCTATTTAGTAACTGGGCGGGCGCTCATGGTCTTCCGGAATTTCCTGATTTTACCGACCCTAAGCTAGAAGAAAGAATAAAAAAACTGCCGCAGGACTATCGGCAATTTTTGCAGAAAGAATTCAGAACCGAGCTAAGTAAATACAAATTAGATTATATTCTATCGGCCGGACCCATACCAAAGAGCGTAATTACCCAATTAGGAAGGTTAAAACTGGAATATCAGCATCAGGATATATCTGTCTATTCTCTGGCGGATTGAGTTTGTATGTTACAAATTAAAAGGATATGTGTAATCTCATTCGAAAAATGCTCGGATGTTCTGGCAGACTTTTAGTACCTCCCCGTCTTTCATAGAAAAGCATGACGGTAGCCAAAGGGCCTTTCGGCTTATTTTTATACTTTGTGGAAAATTAACATCAGGCAGTTTATATGGTTTTTGCTGATGAAGTGGTAACCAAAAAGCACGGCATTGGATATTATATTTAGCTAAATACTTAATTAACTCATCGCGTCGGTCAGTTAAGGCATCGGTCCATTGGGATACCTCATCCTCCTTGGTATTAAATTTAATCACTGATATTCCTTTAACCCCCTGCAGATTTTCTGTGTATAGCTTATTTATTTTTTTCATTCTTTCCGTTCTCTTTGTTAAGTAACCAAGCTGACCCAGTCCGATGGCCGCTTGCAAATTGGTAAGCCGAAAATTATATCCTCTAGAGTTATAAATATCGCCGCCTTCGGGGGGGCGGCCCTGGTTTTTTAATCCCCGAAGTTTGGTGGCCAGTTTGTTGTCATTGGTAACTATGGCCCCACCTTGGCCGGTAGTTATTGTTTTGTTGGGAGAGAAAGAAAAACAGCCGGCATTTCCCAGGGTTCCCAGATATCTTCCTTTATATTTTGAGAGCAGAGCTTCGGCAGCGTCTTCCACTACTACTAAATGATGTTTTTTAGCAATTTTTAAAATCTGATCCATCTTGGCCGCTCGACCGGAATAGTGGACTGGAACTATAGCTTTAGTTCGGCTGGTTATGGCCTTGGTGACAGTATCAGGACTTATATTTAAAGTCAGGGGGTCAATATCAACCAAAATTGGTTTAGCGCCGCAGAGATCTACGGCGTTGGCGGTAGCTACGAAAGTAATGTCGGGCACGATTACTTCATCGCCAGGTCCGACCCCCAAAGCCTTTAGGGCCAGGAAAATGGCTACAGTCCCGCTGGTGGTGGCTATAACTTGCTTAACCCCAAGAAGTTTGGCAAGTTTTTCTTCAAACTCGGTGGTCAGCCCTCCTTCGTTGATATAGTTGTCATCCAATACTTGGTTTATGAGTCGGCGTTCAGTTTTTCCGATTTGCGGTTGCCACCATACTATCTTTTTGTCAGGCATGGGTGTTTTTTATTTGGGTTATTATTTTTGGTTTAGGTAGGGGTATGATAAACTTTCCTTTATATCCTAAATCTCTTAACTTTCTCATCAATTCATCTCCAATGTGCCATGAAAGTACCAGGGCGTAGTCAGGTTGGTCTTGAAATAAAACCTTTTCATCCACGACGGGGATATGCATGCCTGGAGAAAACAATCCTATCTTTGGTGACCCCTTTCTTTCGCAAGCATAATCTAAAATATCATTATCTATTTTTGTGAATCCGAGCAGAGAATTAGAACGGGCTGGTGACCCAATCCCCACAATTTTTTTATTTTTCTTTTTTAAGCTGGATAACAAGGTTGAGAGCTCACTTTTTACTTGAACCGCCTGACGGGCAAACTCTTTTAATCTCTTACTCTTGACGTCGTACAATCCAATTTTTTCTTCGGCGGCTAGGAGACTTTTTACTCGGTCGTGGCTGAGCTTATTACCGTTCACAGCATAAACTCGGATTGAGCCACCAGCGGCCGAGATTCTTTCGGCATCTATCACGCTCATGGAGGCCATAGAAAACATCTTTATCATTGGTTTCAGCGAATAATAGCGCAAGTGTTCGTGGTAGATGCAGTCAAACTGTAGTTTTTCAATTGTAGCGGCTAGATATTGAGACTCTGATATAAAAACTCCGTCCCTGTCTAAGAGTAGCTTGATACCGCTAATCGTATCGAAGAGCTCGTTGATGTGTGCAAAAGCATTGGTGGATATGATAACTCTTGCTTTCCCAAATTTCTTTAACACCCCTCTGGCTGTTTTTTTATTAAAAAACTTCTGGATAGTGGGTATTTTATTTCTATTAGCGACCTTGGCCGCATTGGTTGGTTCTATCCCCAACACCCTCATCCCAGCTTCCTTAAATCCTCGCAATAGGGTTCCGTCATTAGAACCAATGTCAATGACCAAATTGCCTTTTCTCAATCCATAATCACGTATGGTTTTTTCAGCCAGCGAACGAAAATTCCTTATCAGCATATTAGTCATGCCGGTATGGTAGGGATAGGCAGGATGGAAGGCGGCTTGGGGGTCGACGATATAATCAAGCTGTAAAAGTCCGCATCGGGGACAGCGACAGAAGTTTAGGGGGTAGATAACCTCTAACTCCTTTAGAGTCTCTGCCGTTAAGTAAGAAGAAATAAGCGCTTGGTGCCCAAGCGAAAGAATAGTCTCTAATTTTGGGTGAGAACAAATTTGACACAAGGCTAGATGGCCTATCCTGCCAGCCGGTTTTTTCATAAATATCCGCTAAGGTTTAATAACTTTGATGTTGATTATAATACTGTTTTAAATGTGTGAAGTCAACCAACGATTTGGAAAGAAAATTGATGTTTGAAGCCATGAATGTTATATTTCCAAGTAATTATTAAAACGGCAGGGAGGTAAGATTAAGTTTTAGCAATAGGGCAAAGAGCAGATGAAAAACTTTTTTATTTTTTTGATCAAGGGTGAATTTGATCCCAATAAAATTCAAATTAAGGAAGTTACCGGCACGCTTCATCGCAGCAAAAATTCTGAAGATTTTATAGAAAGAGAGTGGCAAAAAGCCATAACAGCGGGTCTGAAAATTTGGCCAGGCGATACTAAACCGTCACGCTATCGATATGTTAACTCTCGGGTTAACGGTCCGGTACTGGAAATTGAAGCTGATCCCTGTGTTTGTTATCGTGACTATATCGGCTCTAGACCAGTTAAATTATTAAAACAGTTTGGCCGTGATTTTTCGGCAAATTCTGTTACGGTTAATACTCTTCTTTTGGCTAAAACAGAGTCTGGTCAAGAGCAGATAATGTTGACCATTAGGCGGGCTTCTCACGATTCTAAGGCTGGCGGCTACCACGCAAGTTTGGGGGGCTGTATAGCTTTGGGAGAAACGCCCAAAGAAGCTATCTTACGTGAAGTTGAGGAAGAAAGCGGGCTTAGTCCCGCAGAGATTAGAAAATTAGTGTGTCAAAATATTATTTATGAACCATGGGAAAATACTTACGCTGTTAATTTTTATTCGGAAACAGATGTTGCAGTTGAAAAAATAAAAGAGCGAAAGCATGATTCAGAAAATGAAATAATATTTATTGACGCCGACGTCTTTTTGAGGGATAAATTGTTTTTACCTACTGTCCATGCGCTGGTCACTGCTGGTCTGGCCAATATCCTCACTCTTGGCCGGAAACGATACGACCAAGAGTGGTTCGACGAAGTCGCAGATAATTTGGCCCGGAAGAGTATTGTTTATAATTTATCTCTGGTTCGCCGCTGGTTGGAGAATAGGGATGCTAAGAGACTAAAAAATTTTTATTCTTAAAAGATTTAATATGAAAGTTTTCTTTATTACTCCTAAGTTAAACTTTATAACAGCCGGCGGAACAACGGATGAATATGATCTGACTTATAGGTCTTTGCAGGATTTAGGTTGCGAGGTGTCTGTGGTTACTGTTTTTTCACAGGCTAACAATATTCCGTTCGAACTGCCTTATAAGGTTTTTGAGGAACATATAAATTCAGCCAGACAGCTGGGGATACAAAAAGGAGTTTTTAGTATTTTAAAAAAATATTCCAAGCAGGCGGACTTTTTTTTCGTAGATGGGCAGGTATTTTTATATGGGGCGGGAGCCTATCGAAAATTTGGAGGCAAGGTTCCTGTGGTGGCTTATTTTAACCGTGAACTTACAGCTTGGCCAGAAAATGTCTCAACCTTATTCCCTCAAAAAAGGGATGGTATTTTGGCCCGCTTTAAAAAATATGTTCGCTACGCGGTGGAAAATAAATTTCTGGTTCCCTTTACCGACTTTATAGATTTACTGGCCTTTACCAGTCCATTTCTGGAGCAAAGCTATCGGGACTTCGGTATGAAAACACAAGGTAGGAGCTTTGTCTTTGGTGACCCGTTTAATTTTAGGGGTCTGATGAAAAAATACGGAATAGAAGAGGAAACTTATCGTCAGAGGAATAAAAAAAGTGGTCCTTATACGATTTTTTATTCCAGCCGGATGGTGTCGGGAAAGGGTTTTGATTTGTTACTGACGGCCTTTTCCAAGCTTAAAAATAAAGATGATTTTCGTCTGGTGCTGGGCGGTACCGGGCCGGAGGAAGGTTTTATAAAACAGATGGTTCGCGATCTACGCCTTGAGAAATATGTGGAAATGACGGGTTGGATGACTAAAGAAGAACTCTATCGGCGCCAAAAAGAAGAGGTGGATATATTTGTACAAGCCCGATGGAGACGGGATATGACTTCCATGTCTTTACAGACCGCAATGCTTTTTGGACTGCCGTCGATTTTACCCGCCGGAGGGGGTTTGGAGTGGGTGGGGCAGGGGAGCGCTATTTATTTTGAAGACAATAATATTGACGATTTGGCTCGTAAAATGGAGCAATTGGGGGGTGATCGGGAACTAAGGGAAAAACTTTCTCGCGCCTGTTACGTTAGAATGGATGAGCCCGAAATGAATCATAAAAATAGGATTATGTTACTGGTTGAAAAAATGCGTGAGATTGTGGAATTTAAAAAAGATAATTAGACTAAATGCCTAAAAAAGCGCTTATTACCGGAATAACCGGGCAAGACGGGTCTTATCTCGCCGAGCTTTTGTTAGAAAAGGGATATAAGGTTTATGGTCTGCAGAGGAGAGGAAGCATGCCTAATACCTACCGGGTGGACCATTTGTTTGAGGATACCCAAAATCCTGTGTTTGAAATGACTTATGCTGACTTGGCGGATAGCTCTAATCTTGTTCGGGTAATAAACAAGATACGACCGGACGAAATTTATAATCTCGGAGCCCAGAGCCACGTGGGGGTCAGTTTTGATGTTCCTGAATATACGGCCAACGTCAACGCTCTTGGCCCTCTCCGCATTTTGGAAGCAATCAGGATTTTGGATTTCCCGACTAAGTTTTACCAGGCAAGTTCTTCGGAAATGTTTGGTAAGGTGCTGGCTATTCCCCAGAATGAAAAAACCGTGTTTAATCCACAATCCCCATACGCTCTTTCTAAAATTTTCGCTTTTCATGCCACAAAAATTTTCCGCGACAGTTACAATATTTTTGCCTCTAACGGGATTTTATTTAACCATGAATCTCCTCGGAGGGGCTTTAATTTTGTTACAAGGAAAATAACTTTGGGTCTTTCCAGAATTAAAATAGGAACTCAGCAGGTCTTGCGTCTTGGTAACCTAGAAGCCAAAAGGGATTGGGGATACGCCAAAGATTATGTGGAAGCAATATGGAAAATTTTACAACACAAAGAACCGGATGATTTTGTTATAGCGACAGGTGAGACGCATAGTGTGCGTGAATTCGTGGAAGAGGTTGCTAAAAATTTAGGGATGGAAATGGAGTGGGCGGGAAGGGGATTGAATGAGCGAGGGGTTGATCGCAAAACTGGGCGGGTTATTGTTGAGATAGATCCGATATATTTTAGACCGAGCGAGGTAGAATTTTTACAGGGTGATTATGCGCGCGCGAGAGAGATTTTGGGATGGAAACCCAAAACCACCTTTAAAGAATTGGCTAAAATAATGACCCAGACGGATCTGGAGTATGCCAAAAAGGAGGCCTCGCAAGGACGTCCGATCGACAGCCAGCGCCGATTTTATATAAAGTAATTTATTGGAAAAGTTTTATTATAAAAAAATACTGGTTGGGTTCAGGGTTAAAACTCTTCCCGAGGGTTCCGTACCTCTGACCGATAGTAAAGAACCCTTGCAGGTTCTTGCCTTGTGTCATAAAAAAAACGGCCATAGGGTGGCTGCGCACTTTCATACTCCCAGCAAAAGAATTTCTAATCATCTGCAGGAATGCCTTATTGTCAAAAAGGGTAGGATTAAGATAAGCCTCTACGGTCCAGATCATAAATATTTTAAAAGTATTCAGCTTAAAAAAGGGGAATTGTTCATTCTCTTATGCGGAGGCTATGGGGTAGATTTTTTGGAGGACTCTGAAGTTTTTGAATTGAAAAACGGGCCGTTTAAAAATGATAAGGTTATTATTAAAGACGCGAAACAATCTGTTGTGTGAATGTTTTGAATGTTTTGTTTATATCAGTTTGGCTTGTCGTTTTTCGAGCAGTATAAATTAAGAAAACCTCTGTCTCCCATAAAGTTCCCCAATTGGGGAATATTTTTTATTTCATTGGGGCCGTTTTGATTTATGGCAAATATTTTTAATCCCAAAGAATTCAGCTCTCTTAAGAAATCATCGTTAGTAAAACCGGCCAACTTTATATTTTCTGGACAATATTCAATAAACAAGACTATTTTGGGATTGGTTTCAATAATTCTTTTCATTCCCCGCAGGGCATATATTTCCCCACCCTCTATATCTATTTTTACAAGATCTATTTTGGGGATATTGTTGTCCTCAGCCCAGCAATCCAAGGAGATCGAAGATACTTTTATTTGTTCTTGGCGGTAGGTTGCGGGAATAGTACTGTGGCAACCAGCCTTATCGTTGCTGTGATAAAAATCTATAGCACTGTTTTTATCGGATACGGCGGCTGGTGATAATTTTATATTTTTAAAGCGTCTAGTGTTCGCTTGTAACAATTTAAAATTACTAAGATCTGGCTCGAAAGCATATACTATCCCAGCGGGCCCGACCAGTTTTGAGAATACTCTGGTAAAATAACCAACATGAGCCCCAATATCTATAACAATCATTCCTGCCCTGATGATTTTATTTGAAAGATCAGTGGTTTCTTTTTCATACAAATTATTAAGCATATCCAATTTCCATCGGCGGATGTAGTATTGTGGAAATGAATATCCTCTGACTCTGCTATAGATATTTATCGCAGTGTCTAAAACTCTATAAATAATCTTATCCAGCCACGGGAGATGGAAAATTTTTCTATAAATGTTTCGTATTGTTGTTATCGGCCGCATATTTTTATGGAAGTTATTAGCGGTAACTAGCTAGGGGGCATAATTAAAGCTAACTCTTTTGTTTTTTATAATAGTACCAAAATATAAAAAGGTAAATGACCGCTGTAATAATGGCGATGGCGTATTTTATAATAAGCGATAATTGATTTATTAAGAGGGCGTATATTAAGGCAATAATGTTTGCAGTCAGATATATGATAAATAAAAACAAGCTAACCCCACTGGTGTCTTTTAGTTTGATGGTTTTTATCATCTGCGGTATCAACATCACGGAAAATAAAAAAGTGGCCACCCACCCCAGCATTTGAGCTAAATCAATCTTCATAATTTATTTCCAGCTGTTAGATAGTCAATTATCTCATTAACATTATCTTCTAATCGTATTCCCTCGGTTTTAATTTCGATGTCCGGATTAATCGGGACTTCGTACGGATTTGACGGGCTGATGCCAATAAAATTATTTATCTCTCCCCCCAGTGCTCTAGCGTATAATCCCTTTACGTCACGTTTTATACAGGTGTTTATATCGGTATTAACGTATACTATATGTATGTTATCCCCAATGATTGAACGAACCGCGTCACGATCCTCCTGATACGGAGATATGACTGAAACCAAAACCAGATCATAATCTTTGGCCTTTTCCTTCGCCATATTGGCGATTACAATATTATTTTTTCGCACATCTTCTCGTCCAAATCCAAGATGCAGGTGTTTATTATTTCGTATTTCATCCCCGTCTATAATGGTTATACTTTTGCCATTTATTTGTAAAACCCTTTTTAATTCATTGGCTATGGTTGTTTTTCCAGAACCACTCAAGCCCGTAAACCATATCACCGGCGTCGCCTTATTATCTTTAACAAAAACATCTTCCCCATTCTTTGCGGCTTGCAAAATTATATCCGAAATTTCCGGACGCATAAACCAATCTGGCGGTGTTTCTCCTTTTTTAAACATAGCGCGGGCTTGTGTCCCGCTGATATGCATAGCCGTCTCTTCGACAGCTCCTGGATTTTCATCTTCGTGGACATAGCCGCCCCGTTGGGGAGAGAAAAATACCTTGCCGAATCTTATCGGCTTTATACCTAAATCGCTAAATTGGTCGAAAATTTCATGGGAGGCGCGTGGCTGATAGAAATCTCCTACGCCGGTATGATCGCGTCCGACAATAAAATGACTGCAGCCAAAGTTTTTTCTGCACAAGGCTGTAAAGATTGCTTCCCGTGGGCCGGCGTAGCGTGAAAAAGTAGCTAGGGTGGTAAATACAACCTTGTTCTTGGGATAAAAATCCTCGATCATTTTCATATAACTTCTTACAATAAAGGTTGACTGAAAATCACCGGTCTTTTTCTTGCCGATAACTGGTTGCACGAATAGACCGTCACAACCGCTTTGTTCCAAGGCCTTTAATTGAATGAATTCATGACTGCGGTGAATGACATTTCTGGTGTGGAAACCGACTACTCTATTCCAGCCCCTTTCTGAAAACAGCTTACGTACCTGACGGGGGGTCAATTCGTGTTCTTTAAAAACAGACGGTCTTCTCTTGATTAAATTTATTTTCCCTCCCAGCAGGTGTTCGTGTAGCGTATTCAGATGGCTTACGCCGGGGTGACGCGGGTCATTGGTGCCATATACTTTCAAGGCGAAATCTTTCTTGTTCAATCGATATTTATCCTCGACCAGCATGGTGGCGATGGTATCACCTAGCTCATTTACCAAGGCTATTTCATCGCCGACTCTAATTCGGTCGTTTTGTTGCGGATTGATGTCCAGGATGATTGGAATAGTCCAAACTGTTCCATCAGCCAGGCGCATATTATCCAAAACACCCTGCAGGTCTTGGCTGTTCATAAAGCCTTCCAGCGGACTAAACGTTCCGACCGCGATCTGCTCTATGTCCATCTGTAAGTTTTGATTCAAGAAAATTTTTTCAAGCGAGTTCAAATAATCCTGGTTAGGAATTTTTTGAATCATTCTGTTAACCAACTTACCGCCATGGGGAGCAATCAAAGAAGTCGACTCAGCTGCTGCGGATAAATATTTTTCTTCCTCCAATTTTTGGACAATTTTTTCTCGCAGTTGATGCGTTTCTTCCATGTTGTCCAGTGTAGTCGCTTCTCTGACTACATTTTTCAACATGTTTATGCTTTCCAGGGGATATTTGCCGATAGCCGTTTCAGCCGACAAAGCCAGCCCCCCCGCCCCGTCTAAAATAGTATTAACGATATCATTGACTTCGGCACGGGTGGGACGTCGGTTATAAACCATACTTTCTAGAAAATTTGTGGCCACAAAAACTTCTTTACCAAATTTTCTAGCGCGGTTGATAATTATTTTTTGCACAAGCGGTATTTTTTCTATGGGAATTTCTTTACTCAAATCTCCCCGGTCTAATAATAGATAATCTGACTTAGTGATAATATCATCCAGATTATCCAGGGCTTCCAAGCATTCTATCTTGGAAATAATTTTCATTTTATTACCAGTTTTGTTTCTGACATAATCAACTGCCGATCCATTCCGCATAAAAGAAGCGGCGATGTGTTTTACCTTTTCTTGTAGACCCAGCTTTATTGACTGCGCATCCTTGTCGGATAGGGTGGGTAGATTAATTTTATTTTTAAAGCCAGGATCGACGACAACCGCCTTATTTCTTCCCAGTTTACCTGGTGTAATAGCTTTGGCTGTAATATAGCCACTTGCAAGGGTTGAGGTGTCGCAAACCTGTAAAGTAAGGGCGGCAAAATCTACGTGCAATAAATCGCCACATTCCAACTCATTTACTACGTGGCCAGGCTTTAAAGATATTTTTTCTTCATTGCCTATGACCGGTTTGTTATAAATTTTAACAGCATGATTTTCTTCGATGGTGACAAAGTTTTTACTTAATTCTCCGGTTCTGACCTGGGACCCCTCCGTATCAATGATAAAAGGTATATCAACTTTTTTAGCCAGGCCGACAAAATATTTAAGATCGTCTATAGATGAATGAGACATGTTTACACGGACAAAATCTACGCCGCGACTTTTTATCTGGTGTAAAACTTTTTCTGAATTGGTAGCTGGGCCCAGGGTTACAATAATTTTTATGTTTCCGGTCGACATATTGATCGCATTATTTAGCAGGTAGGTTTAGCTTCTGGGCGATATAGTTTACTAAAGGAGACAACTGATCCCCCTTTTTATCCATATTTGCCGCTCCTTCTACGTCCCACATCCTTACGATGTCCATTATGGCTGATTCTTGGCAGATGGCGGTAAGCATATTAAGTAGTTCCTTCTCGTTGTGTTTATGGTTAGTCAACTGGTCCCTAACAATAAAGGGAAGTATTTCCGGGTTAGAGCAGTGTTTTACCGCGGATAATTCGTTATAAAATACCTTGCCGAAAGTTATAACCGGCTTTTTAAAAAGAATACTTTCCCAACCGCCACTTCCGGTGGTAGTGATGGTTAGTTTTGTGCGCCTGATAAGGTCAAAACTTTTCAGAGTCGGTCTGACAATTTTTACATTAGGTATTTTTTTTAATTCTTTATAATACTTGTGAGTGCGAAAACCAAACATGGCCGGATGCTCCTTTATGTAAAGTTTGTAATTGGCGGGCAGGGAGCGGGCAAAAAGTTTGGCCAACCATAATTGGTCCGTATAAAAAGGCGCGTATAGCATACTAGCTTTTTCCGGCTCATACTGCAGGGGAAAAAAGGCGTAATCTTCCGTGTAGTCAGGCTCGTCATAGAATTTTTCAAAACCGACCAATATGCGCAGCTTTCTTCTTATTTTATCAATAAGATAGTGCCACGGTTTGACCGTATCATAGTCGTCACGATGTGGATTTAACAGATAATTTTTCCATACGGTAAAGATCCAAGATATTCCACGGATTAAATTATTAGGTATAAGGAATTTAAATTGCTTGCGCCTAGTTACCGGTTTCAAATCCGGGGTGTCTATATTACTATAGGGTGTGGGCTTATTCCTGAATTCATTAAGAAAGGTCTGGGCTTCTTGGTGGTATCTGGGGTCGGCATTTTGGCCGCTTTGTAGTTTTTTAAAAACATCTATAACATAACTGAACGTTCCATATTCCTGACTGACGGTCTGTCTGATACCGACCCGGGTTTGGTACAAAACTAGAGTTTTTATGCCCCTCTTGCGGGCTATTTCGTAAAGCAGCATATCGGCGATGCCGCCGACCAAAGAAAAAATAACCACCTCGGGCTTTTCCTCATCAAAGAACTTTATGATAGCTCGGGCTCTGATTTGTAGTATTTTCAACATTTCTTCGTGGGTGTAAGAAGGTGTATCATAAGGATATTCCCGTAAAAACATGTTGTAGCGGACGATTCTGTCGATATATATATATGGCCAGAGGTTGGGCAGTCCATAATTTTCTTCCAAAGAGCGCAGAAAATCTAAATCTAGTTTCTCAGTTTTATACTGTTTATGAATTTCTTCATCGTGCAGTAATTGAGTGTACTTTATATCCGTCTGTGATTTTAAGAAATTAAAGCTTGAGCGCATGTAAGAGTATCCGCAGAATTCTTTGACGCCATAATCTTCCTTCAGAATTTTGGCTATCTCATGGCCGATATAAGCAAACCTCCTCTGTAGCAAAAAACATATTTTCATAAAGTCTATAATTACGATTAGAAAAAATTATTATAGGCGGATTATTGTTTAAAATCAATTTTTCTTTAGGTATAATAGCGTCTTTATTCAGAATTTAAAAATATTTGTCTCAGTCCCCCGTAGATAACAGTTTATATAACTCTCAAAAACCGTAAAAAGCTTCAAAATTAAAGGGTTGTTTGAGGGGTATCTAATAAGTTCGTTTTGGCAACCAAATCAAGTAAATCCGTGTTCTAATTAGAGACGCTAAAAAGGGGGTAATTATGAAAAGAAAAAATAAAATTATTCTGTGGAAGCGTGGATACCTGGTCAAAAAACTGCTGCTTATAGATGGCATGGGTCGGGCTGGAAAATTCTTGGCCGCCAATATTTTAAACGGATTTGCCGATATTGAACCGGTCCAGCTTTGCAGTCTTTTGGAGCACTTGCCCTTTTTTGCCAAACTCGGCTTGATTCAACAACAGGTGGCTCAAGAATTAATTCACAATGAAATTGATATGCGTTGTTACGAAATGCTTATCGGCCGCAACCTAAACCATCGGCTTTTTGACAAATCATCAATCTTTAACCTATCCAACCACCGGGATTTACTTTTGAGATCCAAGGAACCTGACCGGGACAAAGAACTTAAAAAATTTTATAAACGAGGAACTTATAGTTTTTTTTTAGTACATGAGATTTTGTCGGAGATTCGGATTTATTTCAAAGCCTTTCCGCAGGTTAAGGTCATTACTTTAAAAAGAAGTCCGATTGACCTGGTCTACTCGTGGTATAAGAACCAATCAATTACTCGCTGTGGGATTGATCCTAAATATTTTACTATTCCGCTGAAAGGATTTAAAGGACCGGTGCCATGGTATCATTATAAAAATTTTAAAGAATACGAATCCCTTAATAACATGGACCGTATTGTTGCCACTATAGAAAAATTGTTTCAAAGATATGAGAAGGCGGAGAAAGAGTTCTCCGTTGGTGAAAAGAAAAAAATATTGTTTTTGCGCTATGAAGATATTCTTGGTCGGACCGGAGAGGTTATAAAAAAGATACAAAAGTTTCTAAATAAAAAACCCCTAAAAGAAATGGGCCAGATTTTAAAGAGAGAAAAATTGCCTAATCGGGAGTATTCGGATGTTTCGTCTAAAAAACAAAAGATTGCGGTGATTAAAGCCCGAGCCTCAGCCCGTTATTTCAACAAACTAATGGTTTTAGAAAATAAATATTTTAAAGATGCCGACTAAAAGAAAAAAAATACTGGCTATTATTCCGGCTCGGGGCAATTCCAAGGGAATACCCCTAAAAGCTATAAAGAGTTTTTGTGGAAAACCGATGATTTATTATACTTTGAAAGAAGCTAAAAAATCAGGCGTTTTTGACAAAATAGCGGTTTCCACCGATTCATCTAAAATTGCCGCCTTGGCTAAAAAACTAGGAGCGGAGGTTCCCTATTTGCGCCCCGAACATCTTGCTCGGGACAATTCAAGAGTGGCGGATGCCGTGATTCACCTGCTTAAATTTTTACAAGCACGCGAAGGATACAAGCCGGATATAATCTTTCTGCTCCAAGTTACTTCACCATTGAGAGATTCAACCGATATCCTTGAGAGTTATGAAATGTTTTGCAGAGAAAAAGCTGTGGCTCTAACCTCTGTTTGTAAAAAGAAAAACCAGATTTTGAATATTGGCGGGGGGCGGATAGAGACTATCAAGGGAGGGGTTTTAAACCGCGAAAGCAGTCCAGATGCCTTTGAACAGGACGGAATGATTTATATAATTGACGCTCAATTTTTTTTGAAACATAAAATTTTTGAGCCAGAGGGTAAAACTATTGCCTATATTCCATCCAGATGGAAATCAGTTGATATTGATGACAAGGAAGATTTTATTTTAGCCGAGGTTCTTTATAAGAACAGAACTATTTTAAAAAAATATGAAAAGCTGGGATAAAAACTGGGAAAAGACTTTCCGAAACAAAGAATGGGGGAAATATCCTCCCGAGGAATTGATTCGTTTTATAGCCCGTAATTATTATTCTGTGTCCCAAAGAAGCAAGATAAAGATTCTAGATTTGGGGTGTGGAACGGGGGCGGCGGTCTGGTATATGGCGCGCAAAGGGTTTGCGGTGGCGGGGGTTGATGGCTCTAAAACTGCCATTAAGATTGCTCGTCAAAGATTTAGAGAGGAAAAATTTAAGGCTGACTTAAGGATTGGTGATGTTATTAAACTTGATTATTCGGATAGATATTTTGATGCCGTTACGGATATTGCTTGCATTCAATGTAATTTTCAACTAAGTAATGTAAAAAAAATAATTAGTGAGGTTTACCGGGTATTAAAACCCGGGGGCAAATTTTTTGGAACCATGATAGCCAAAGGAATTGAAGATTGGCCCAAACAATCGCACTTTTTTAAACGTGATGAAATAAGGCGTTTATTTTCTGGATTTAGTAATCTGAAAATTGAATATGTAATAAGAAGTCATCATAAAGCCGAAAAACTCTGGCTAGTGGAGGCCGTTAAGTAATTTATGGTTAAATACAAAAATACTTTTGCTAAAGAAATTCATATTGGTCCTAAAACCGTGCGCGAGAACGGTCCTTGTTTTATCATTGCTGAGGCCGGGCTTAATCACAACGGAAACCTTGAGCTTGCCAAAAAACTAATTGATGTTGCCGTGGAAGCTGGAGCAGATGCGGTAAAATTCCAGACTTTTAAGGCGGAAGAGGAAAATACCAAAAAATTATCCGCCTATCTGGAGATGATTAAAAAAATGGAGTTTGGTGAGGAAGATCATAAGGTTTTGATTGATTATTGCCAAAAAAAAAATATTATATTTCTTTCTACCCCCTCGGAAGAAATTAGCGCGGACTTGTTACAAAAACTTAAGGTACCGGCGTTTAAAATTGCTTCTAATGATATAGTGACCACTCCAATGCTGGTCAAGATTGCTAAGTTTGGTAAACCCATGATTGTTTCTACGGGTATGGCCGAACTTGGGGAGATAGGAGAGGCTGTAGATGTGATTAGGTCTTCGGGCAATAGGGATTTAATTCTTCTACACTGTACTTCCAGTTATCCAACACCACTAAAAGACCTAAATCTTAGGGTGATGGAAACCCTAAAAAAGGAATTCGGTTCGCTGGTCGGATTTTCGGACCACAGTGAAGGTTTAGAAGCGGCGCCTTTGGCTGTTCTTTTGGGGGCGGTGATAATTGAAAAGCATTTTACGCTGGACAAAAATATGTCGGGACCAGATCACAAGATGTCCCTTTTGCCCAAGGAACTTAAAGAGTTGGTTAAAAGAATTCGCCACGCGGAGAAAATGCGGGTTATATTGGGAAGTTTTATCAAAAAACCGACAGCGATGGAATTGAAAGTACGAAAAATAACTCGCAAGGGGATTGTGGCGCGAAGAGCTATTAAAAAAGGGGAGGTGATAAAAATATCCATGTTAGCCTACAAGCGTCCCGCTTTGGGTATCTCCCCAAAATTTTACAGGCAGATATTGGGTCGTAAGACGAAAGTTGATTTAGCCAAGGATGAATTTATAGAAAAAAAATTCCTGTCATGAAAAAAATAGTTTATGTCACGGGTTCACGCGCCGAGTATGGTCTGATGAAAGAATTGCTTTTTAAGATGCACAAAAGCGGTAAATTTGATGTTTCTCTGATTGTAACCGGTATGCACCTAAGCCATAAGTATGGATGGACCTTGCAGCAAATAAAAAAAGATGGTTTACGGATAGCGGATGAAATAGACATCCACATAGAAAAAAGTACAAATGCGGGCATGGCCGAATCGATAGGTTATGGGATTATTGGTATGACTAAGGCTCTTGTTAAAGATAAACCGGATTTGGTTATGGTTACGGGGGATCGGGGGGAACTCTTGGCCGCAGCTATCGCCGCTGCTCATTTGAACATACCCGTTGCCCATATCTCAGGTGGAGATATTACCACAGGAGCTAACATAGATGAACGTATCCGCCACGCTATTACTAAATTTTCTAGTGTACACTTCGCCGAAAGCGACAAGAGCGCGACCAATCTTATTCGTTGGGGCGAGAATAAAAAGTTTGTATTTGCCGTGGGAAACCCGGGGGTATCTTCGCTTCCCAAATTTAGTTTTCGGGAAAAATCAGCTTTGGCTAAAAAATACAAGCTTAATTTACGACAACCTATTTTATTGGCGGTACAACATCCGGTTACTACCCAAACAGATCAAGCCGGAGTACAGATGAAGGAGACGATGGAGGCTTTGAAAAAACTTGGAATGCAAACCGTACTAATATATCCAAACTCTGACGCCGGTAGCCGGGCTATGATCGCAATCATAAAAAAATATAGAAAATTACCCTTCATCCGCATTTTTAAAAGTATTCCTCGTCATGATTTCCTGGGACTGATGAGTCTGGCTAGCGCTATGATAGGTAATTCCAGCAGCGCTCTTTTTGAGGCCCCGTCGTTTAATTTGCCGGCGATTAATCTGGGTTTAAGAGAAGAGGGGCGGGAACGGGCAGTCAATATAATTGACGCAGATCACAGTACCCCCAGCATTGTGACTGCTGTCCGTCGAGCTCTGAAACCCGAATTCAGGAAGAAAATGATAAGTGTCAAAAACCCTTACGCTAAACCGAACACCGATAAGAAAATAATAAAAATATTATTGACCAGATGGAAAGATATAATTTCCGGGTATTGACCCTGGATGATAAAGCTGAAATAAAAAAAAATATAGCTGATTTTCCAAATATTGATATATACAGTGATCCCCGTTTTTTGCGGGTATTTCAGAATTACACCGGTGAGCGAGCATTGATTTTTTGCTATAAAGGCGGCGGCGGAAAATTTATTTTACCTTTTTTTGAGCGGGCGCTTGGGCAAAATGGATTTAAAGATCTGTTTTCTCCATGGTATTACGGTGGGCCTGTTCATAATTTTAAAGATCCGTCGGAAGCGGGGAAAAACTTTCCCGATTTTCTGCGAGAATTTCGTAACTATTGTCTGTCCAATGGTGTAGTCAGTGAGTTTCAAAGGCTTAATCCAATATTAGAAAACCACCGACTTTATGAATTTGGCGGAGAAGGTAAAGAATTTAGATCTGTCAGAAAAGTCGTCTATCTGGATCTGACTCAAGATAAGGAATTGATACGCAAGGAATATTTGTATAATGTTAGAAAAAATATTGCAAAAGCTCTTCGTAATGGCCTTACGATAGTGCGGCAGAAAGACCCAAACAGTATCAAGCAATTTTTTGAAGTCTATACCGCCTCGCTTAACCGACGCGGGGAGAAAAGAAGTTTTTATTATTTTAGCCCAAAATTTTTTACAGACCTTTTTGAGAGTCTGCGGGAAAACATTCAGTTATTCACGGCTTATTATCACGACCAGCCCATCTCCTACGCCTTGGTCATCGGACAGGGCGATGTGCTTTATGATTACTTAAAGCCCTCCAAGCCTGAATATTTAAATTTAAGATCTAACGATCTTATGGTTGATGAAATTATGATTTGGGCCAAAAAAGCTGGTTATAAATATTATGACTTGGGCGGTGGACTTTCAGACGCCGAAGACGACAGTTTATTGAAATTTAAAAAAGGATTTTCTCGGCTGACAAAAGACTTTTACATGCTTAAAAAAATCTATAATCGACCTAAATATGAAGATTTATGTGTAAAGAGTGGCCAAGAAAAAAGCGCATTAATCTATGAGTCCGCTGATTTTTTTCCGGAATATACCAGATAACTTTTATCGGGGAGACATAGTTAACTTTAATACGGCGTCCGAACAAGCGTGCTGTGGCAGAAGAGCCCTTAATTAATTTTTTTGTAAAATATTTATTATGACTAAAAAAAACATTCCATTAGCTTTGCCCTGGTTTGACCAAAGAGAGGTTCTGGCCGCAGCTAAGGTTATCAAATCCGGCTGGCTTATTTCCGGACCAAGCGTGCAAAAATTCGAACAGGAATTCGCGAAAAA
>CAYHON010000003.1:42425-54184 GCA_964358425.1 uncultured Candidatus Saccharibacteria bacterium
GCTGGCTTATTTCCGGACCAAGCGTGCAAAAATTCGAACAGGAATTCGCGAAAAAGTTTAAAATCAAATACGCCGTCGCGGTCAACAGCGGATCTTCGGCCCTGCTTATAGTCCAGCAAGCTCTTGGTATCGGATTGGGAGATGAAGTTATAGTGCCCAATATGACCTTCGTCTCTTCCGCCTCTTCTTCTCTTTATCTCGGAGCCAGGCCGGTATTTGCCGATATAAACCTGAAGACATATTGTATAGACGTCAACGACATAGAGAAGAGAATTACCAAAAAGACTAAAGCTATAATACCAGTTCACTATGCCGGACAAGCGGCCGACATGGATTCTGTAATAAAAATCGCGCGAAAACATAAACTAAAAGTAATTGAAGATGCCGCTGAAGCTCACTTGGCTAAATATAAAGGAAAACTGGTTGGAGGGCTTGGCGATATAGGCATTTTTAGTTTTACTCCTTCCAAGCCCATGACCACCGGCGAAGGGGGGATGATAGTTACGAACAATAAATTGCTGGCAGAAAAATGCTTAATGATACGTAATTTTTGTGACCGAAGCAAGTTTTCCTATGCCGAGCTGGGTTTTAATTTTCGTATGCCTGAAATAATGGGTGCTATCGGACTGGTCCAGTTGTCCAAGCTTCCCATGGCTGTGGCCATACGACGGGCTATCGCTAATCGTTATACCCGGGCCTTTCGCGGCGTGGAGGAAATAATTACCCCATTTGTAGAAGGACATAATATTGGAAATTTTCAGCTATATACTATAAGGTTGAACCTGGACAAGCTAAAAATTACCCGCGATGATTTTATAAAAAAACTGTCCTCCAGAGGAATACAATCCCGGCTTTATTACCCTTGTTTGCATAATCAGGATCTTTTTGGGGGTGAGAATAAAGTTTCTGATGGGGAATATCCTAGTTCGCTTTTATTTTCTAACACAGCCTTGTCTTTGCCAATTTACCCCAGTCTAGCTATTAACGAACAAGATTTAATTATCAAAAGTGTTAAAAAAATTATTGCCGAACATAAGCGTAATTAATAGAAAATTATTTGTATGAAAAAAGTATTTATAACCGGTGGGGCTGGTTTTATAGGTCATACTCTTGCGAAGCATCTGTTGAAAAAAGGATATAATGTAAAAACTTTTGATGTTGTGGAGGCGCCGGAGCCTATCTGTGAACATGTGGTTGGCACTATCATGTATCAAGAAGAACTCTTTAAGTTTTTAAAGGGATCTGATTACGTAATCCATTTGGCGGCTATGCTGGGTGTTCGTAGGACCGAACAAAACAGGATGAGTTGTCTGGATATCAATATTCAAGGAACAAAAAATGTATTTGAAGCTAGTGTCAAGGCTGGAGTTAAGAAAGTTGTTTTTGGTTCATCTTCAGAGGTATACGGAGATTTACACAATATTCCTATTAAAGAAACCGACCCGGTGTCTCCCAAATCAGTTTATGCTATTTCAAAGCTAGCTGGCGAAGAATATCTCAAGGCGTACCATCAAATATATGGTCTTGGATACTCTATAGTAAGATTATTTAATGTCTATGGTGTTGGACAGGTGGCAGAGTTTGCCATGTCTAGATTCATCAAAGCGGCTTTGGAAAACAATCCTCCTATCATCTATGGCTCTGGAGAACAAAAGAGAAGTTTTTGCTATGTAGATGACGCTGTGGCCGGTATTGCTTTAGCACTTCTGCATCCTAAAGCGAGTAACGAAATTTTTAATATCGGTAACGACAAAGCCGAAATAACCATGGCTGATTTGGCCCGCAAGGTTATTTCTTTAACCGGAAAAAAAATAAAACCTCGTTTTGTGGATATAGAAAAATCAGATCGTAGTATGGACAGAGAAATCATGGAACGTGTTCCCGATATAACTAAGGCAAATAAAATATTAAAATATTCACCAAAAGTTTCTGTCCAAGAGGGTATTTTGCGGATAATTAAACATGGTAAAATAAAGGCTACCTGGTAGTTATCAACCGTTTTTTGAAAAAAGCATTATGAAAATCACTAAAGTAGAAACTTTTCATTGCGATGCCGGGTGGAGGCCCTGGACATTTATTAAAATTTCTACGGATGAGGGATTGGTTGGCTGGAGCGAGTGCACGGATTCTCACGGGTCCCCGCGTGGAATAGAGGGGGTGGTGAAAGATCTGACCCCACTTCTCATGGACAAAGATCCCAGGATGGTGGAAAAACTGTTTTGGAACATGCATTCTCGGACCCGCCAAAGCCCGGGCAGTATAATCCAGAAAGCCATCGGCGGTATTGAAAATGCCTTGTGGGATATCAAGGCCAAAGATCTAAACGTGTCGGTGGCCGATCTTTTCGGGGGTCCGGTGAGAGAGCAGATATCCCTCTATTGGTCCCATTGCGGCACGAGCCGCGTCCGGGCCTGGCAGATGGTCGGTCAGGAGCAGATTAAAACGGCGGCCGACGTGAAAAAATTCGGCAAGGAAATTTTAAAAAGTGGGTTTAAGACTATCAAAACCAATATCGGGGTTTTGGGTAGCAAGCCTTATGTGTATATGCCCGGGTTTTTTAAAAGTCCCGGCGGACCGGAACTGAACGCCGACCGGGATATTTTAAACGCCATTGAAAAATGGGTGGGGGCTCTGCGGGGAGCGGTTGGCGATAAAATTGATATAATCCTGGACCTTAATTTTAATTTTAAAACCGAAGGATATATCAAAATCGGCCGGATGCTGGAAAAATTTAAACTGCTGTGGTTGGAGATAGATTCTTACGATCCAGAAGCTCTGCTTCAGATCAAACAGGCGGTTCGGACACCCATCTGCTCGGGGGAAAATTTATATGGCGCAAGACAATACCGTCCATATTTTGAAAAACACGCCATGGACATGGCCAGCATAGATATTATCTGGAACGGTTTTTCGCAGTCCAAAAAAATCTCCGATATGGCCGAGACCTATGAGATGAACGTAACTCCGCATAATTATAACGGCCACCTGTCCACTTTCATCAGCGCTCAGTTTTGCTCGCTGGTTCCAAATTTGCGTACCATGGAGGTGGATGTGGACGATGTGCCCTGGCGAGACGAGCTTTTTACCAATCTTCCCAAAATTAAAGACGGCTGGCTGCAAGTTCCTAAAGGTCCGGGATGGGGGACTGATGTAAATGAAAAAATCATCCGGGCCCACCCGTGGCCCAAATAAAACCTCTATAGCTATTTTAGGGCCGGGAGCAATCGGGGGGTTGCTCGCGGCCGTTTTTTGGAAAGCGGGCTTTCCGGTTACTTGTGTTGCTCGAGTTGACGAGGTAGAGCTATTGAGTAAAAAAGGAATCCATATCCGAAGCAAGGTATTTGGTAATTTTACGGCTCGACCCGAAATAGTTTCTAAACTAGAATCAAAAGTAGATGTTTTATTGGTGGCCACCAAGGCCGATTCTCTGTCCAGGGCCCTGGAGTCAGTACCCGGCAAGTATCCCAAAGTAGTTATCCCCCTCCTCAACGGCCTTGAGCATATAAAAATTCTGCGTGATCATTTTGGCACCAAGATAGCCGTGGGAATGATTGGCCAAATTGAAGCTCAAAAAAATAAAATTGATCTGATAGCACATCCTTCCAAATTATCTCCTCGGATAGAGTTGGCCTCGGACAAAGATATTGCGCCAAAGCACCTCCGGAAAATCTCCCAAATTTTTTCTAAAGCCGGCATTGAAACCAGACTTTTAAACAGCGAAGCTGAAGTAATTTGGCGAAAGCTGGTCCGACTGAATGCCATATCTTGTCTGACCGCTTTGACCAATAAACCTTTGGGTTTTATCCGTCAAAATAAAAAATGGAAAAAAATGCTGGAAGATTGCGCGCGGGAAGGAGTATCGGTTGCCCGAGCAGAAGGAGTTAGTTTAAATTTCGCCGAAATTATAAAAAAAATAAATTCTCTACCCGCCGGTCTTAAAACTTCTCTCCAGCGAGACATCGCCGGTAAGTTTGATTCGGAATTGGAAGCTATACCCGGGGCGGTAATACGGCGTGCCCGACAGCGTCGCCTCAAATGCCCAGCCATAGATGATATTTATCAAAAACTCGTTAAAAAGACTTTTAAAACTCGCCATAAACCTACAAAACTAGCTTTATAAAAGATAGGTTGTATTGGTATGAAGGGCAACAACAAGCTTAAGATAATGGGTATTGTGGGTATACGTTCGGGCTCCAAGGGCGTGCCTCACAAAAATATCCGGGAGTTGGCCGGCAAACCCCTGGTGGGCTGGATTTTGGATACGGCCAGAAAATCAAAATACATAAACCGCCTAGTTGTGTCCACTGATTCTAAAAAGTATGCTGAGGTGGCGCGCCGGTTCGGAGCGGAAATTCCTCGGCTTCGTCCCAAAATTTTGGCGCAAGACAAATCTCCAGAATACGAATATGTAAAACACATGGTGGAATACCTGGAAAAAACAGAAGGATATAAACCGGATATCGTGGTGCGAATGATGGCCACTGTCCCGTTGCAGAGTGCGGAAGACATAGATTCCTGCATCGAAAAACTTATGCAAAACTCCAAGGCGCACTCCGCGGTGGCTATCGCCGAGGCACGCCAGCATCCCCACAAAGCTCTCAAGTTGATTGACGACGGACAGGGCGGAAAAAAATTGGTGACTTATTTTACGGACAGCGGACGCGAAGTGACCCCTATCGCCAGGCAAAATTATGAGAAAGCTTATTTCCGAGCCAATCTTATCGCCTGCCGAACTCCGGTAATTTTTAACACCGGTTCTCTTACCGGAGACCACGTGCTTTATCACGTCATCCCGCAGGAAAGAGCGGTGGATATTGATTCACCGACAGATTTTTTTGTTCTGGAGCAACTACTGAGCCGATTTAATAAAAAAAATAATTATGGCGGATAAAAATCTCTTAAAGGACTTGGCTAAAATAAAACTGCTGGCTTTGGATTTTGACGGAGTGATGACCGACGGCTTTGTTTATCAAGATCAGGATGGCCGGGAATCTGTCCGCTGCAGCCGGCGGGACGGAATGGGTATTGGGATTTTAAGAAGAAGCGGGGTTGGGGTGTGCGTTATCTCCACCGAAAAAAATCCGGTGGTCTCCGCCCGCTGTCAGAAACTTAAAATACCTTGTACGCAGGGTGTTGAAAGCAGTGGAGGAAAGGGAGAAGTTCTAAAAAGGTTTGTAAAAGACAGCGGTTTCTCCATGAAAGAGGTGGCGTATGTCGGCGATGATGTAAATGACTTTATTCCGCTGAAATTATCCGGCATAGCCATGACGGTTGCCGATGGACATGTTTTGTTAAAAAAGATTTGTCGGTATGTTACCAAAGCGAAGGGGGGAGATCACGCCGTCCGGGAAATTTGCGAGCTTATTTTGAAAGCTAAAAACATAAAGCCGAAATATTAAAATGGATAAATGCTTTTTGTTAACCAAAAAAATGGTAGAAAAAACTCTCCAAACCGAAGCCCGGCCGGGCAAGAATTTGCTTGAGCCGTTAAAAACTTTGGCGTCTGAGAAAAAACTTCCCTTCAAAATCCTAGAAGATAAAGAAGTTGTAAACGAAGCCGAGGCGCATAAAACCGAGGGGGACCTATGGTACTGTTTGGAAGGAGAAGTAAAATTTATCTACGGCGGGGAATTGGTTGAGCCAAGAGAAGTAAAAACCAACGAACTGAAAGCCGTGGGTATAAAAGGGGGAAGCGAAATAATACTAAAACCGGGCGACTGGTTCTGGATACCGGCCGGTCAGCCGCACCAGCACTCATGCTCCGGCACGGCTCGACTGATGATTATTAAAATTCCTAAAAAATAATATGGATCCCACACATAACTTAGCTATACTTAACACGATTGCTTGCTAAATATAAATGTGGGTAAAAATCATAATTATCAAGACTAATAATATAAGTTATGGATGGGATAAATAAAAATTATATAACCAAAATGTTTGATTTGACGGGTGAGACGGCCATAGTCACGGGAGGAGTGGGCCAGCTCGGATCCGAATATGTAAAAACTCTTGCTTTAGCCGGCGCCAAGGTGGCCGTCTTGGATATTGCTAAAAAAGACAACTCTAAAATAAAAGAGCTGATAAAAAATAAATATCCCGTAGCGATATATCAGGCCGATATAACCAAGAAAAAAGAAGTGCAGGATATCTTTAAAAAAATAAAAACAAAACTGGGGGTGCCAACTATTTTGGTAAATAACGCCGGATTGGATTCTCCCCCCGGTGCCTCTGCCCAGGAAAATGGCCCCTACGAAGACTACCCGGAAAGTTCCTGGGATGCGGTGATTGACTCCCACCTCAAGGGTATGTTTCTGGTTTCGCAGGAATTTCTCCGGCATATCAAACCGGCCAAAAAATCGGGCAGTGTTATAAACATTTCTTCCACCTACGGAGTAGTCTCGCCCGATCAATCGCTTTATGATTTCCGCCGCAAAAAGGGAGAAGATTTTTATAAACCGGTGGCCTATAGCGTGGCCAAGTCGGGGGTTTTGAATTTTACAAGGTGGCTGGCCGAGTATTGCCGCCAAGCAAAAATCTCGGTGCGGGTAAATACTCTGGTCCTGGGCGGAGTTTTTAATAATCAACCCGAAGAATTTTTACGCGAATATAACAAAAGAAACATTTTAAACCGTATGGCCCGGCCGGATGAATATAACGCCGCGATTTTATTCCTTGCCTCCAACAAATCCTCGTCCTATATGACAGGATCTACACTGACTGTAGATGGAGGCTGGACGGCACGGTAGATGCTATGAAATACCCCCCTAAAATAGGACATTGGATAGCGGATAAAGAGGTGTTCTCTCCGGGCAGCCAAGTTTTTGCTAAAAAAAACCCGGCTACGGGAAAAATTTTGACGGAAGTAGTTAGAGGAAAATCTGCCGACGTAAACAAAGCCCTGCGCGTGGCGCAAAAAGCTTTTTCGATATGGTCAAATATCCCGGTTATAAAACGGGCTGAAATTTTACGCGAGGCCATTTTACTGATGCAGAAAAGAAAAAATGAATTGGCCGCCATAGTGGCGCTAGAAAGTGGTAAATCTAAAAAATCATCTTTGGCGGAAGTAGAAGCGGCGATTGAATGCGGATTCTTTTTTGCGGGAGAAGGCAGGAGATATGGCGGGGAAGTTTTACCGAGTGCACTACCAAACCGCAGTGTTTCCTTAGTCCGCCAGCCGGCAGGCCTCGGCGTATTGATAACTCCTTTCAACAATCCGGCGTCCGGTATTGCCTGGAAACTTTTCCCGGCGCTTCTTTGCGGAAATGCGGTGGTTATAAAATCGCACGAGTACACTCCTTATACGGCAATTTGGTTTGCCAGGGTTTTTAAAGATGCCGGATTGCCGACGGGAGTGATATCAGTTTTACAGGGTATTGGTTCAGAAGTTGGAGTGTCTTTGGTGGCGGACAGGCGTATAGAGTTTGTAAGTTTTACCGGATCGGTAAAAACCGGCCAGAAAATTTTGAAAGCTACGGCCGACCGTTTGGCTAAAGTATCCATTGAGGCGGGAGGAAAAAACCCATTTGTAGTCTGTGATGACGCCGATTTGGAGAAAGCGGCATCCGTGGCCATTTCTTCAGCTTTTGTGGACGGGGGACAGAGATGCGCCGCGGCGAGCCGCCTCATTGTTTTTGATAAAGTATACGATAAGTTTAAAAATTTATTTTTAGAAAAAGTTAAGAAATTAAAAATCGGCACCAAGGATACGGATGACTATGGAGCCATAATCAGCCAGGAGAGGATGGAGGCGATTTTGCGGGCCGTGGAAGACGCTAAAAAAAGAGGAGCGGGAGTTATGATTGCGGGTAGGCGCCTGTCCGGCAAGGGTTATTTTCTTTCCCCGACCGTTTTGGAAAATGTTTCCCCCAAAGATTCTCTATCTCGTGAAGAACTTTTCGGGCCCGTGGTTATTTTATACAAAGTTAAAAATTTAAAAGAGGCAATTAAACTCGCCAATGATTCCGAGCTTAAACTTAGCGGGGCCATACATACTAAAAGTATAAATCGTGCGCAGGCCTTCATAGACCAATATCGGGCGGGAGTAGTGCGGGTCAACGGCCCCACGCATGGCAGTGAGCCGCATATGCCCTTTGGTGGCTTAGGGCTCTCGGGCAACGGCTGGCGCGAACCGGGTCGCCAAGCCCTGGATTTTTATTCTGAATGGAAACAGGTGAGTATTGATTTCTAAACTTGAATAGCTGAAACTGTACAGAGAAAGAGGGGGTTACAAAGATATCCTAATGATTTTCTATGGGAGAGAGGTTTTCCGAGGACAAAAACATAGCTAAAATTTCTTATGTGCCGTTAGCGGAGATAAGCAGGATCAGAAAAAATATTTCTGCTCCTTTTTTGCGTTCCCAAATTCTGGCGGATGTTTTTCGTCTTAACGCGCTTTACATGATCCGCCATACCGGCTCTGGTCATCCGGGCTCTACTTTCAGCTGCGCCGACATCATGACTTGGCTCTGGTTGGAAGATATGAAAAAACCCAACGACAAAAAAGCCAGACACGCGGATATATTTTTTTCGTCCAAGGGTCATGATGTGCCGATGCTTTATTCCATCTTGCTAGGATTGGAAAAAATACCTTTTGTCAAAATCCATACTCTGCGGCGGCTCCATGGCCTGCCCGGGCATCCGGACGTGCATACTCCGTTTATTGCGGCCAATACCGGGTCGCTCGGCATGGGTATCTCCAAGGCCCGGGGTATGGCGCAAGCCAACCGTCTGCAGAAAAAAACAGGGCGGATATACGTCCTGACCGGAGACGGGGAATTGCAGGAGGGACAAATCTGGGAAGCTCTCCAGCCCACGGCCAACGGCAAATTTTCGGAAATCACCGTCATTGTAGACCGCAACAAAATCCAATCTGATCTGCAAGTGCAAGACACCAGCGACGAAGGAAATTTGGTGCAGAAGTTTAAATCTTTCGGTTGGGAAGTGGCAATCTGCGACGGAAACGACATCCGGCAAGTTGCCAAGATTTTGTCGGGCTTTAAAAAAATAAAAGATCGGCCGCAGGTTTTGTTCGCCAATACCATCAAAGGTAAGGGCGTATCTTTCATGGAGAAGATGGGAGAGGACGGATTTTATAAATTCCATAGCGGCGCGCCAACGCCCGAACAGTTCCAAGACGCCTTGCGAGAATTGACCGAGCGCGTAAATAAAAATTTAGCCAAAGCCGGACTTAGCCCGCTTAAGTTGGAATCACGGCTCATGCCGATATCATCGGTGGGTCAAAATTGGCAGAGACTCGTGCCGGCCTACGGAGACGAGCTTTGCAAAATAGCGCGGAGGAGAAAAGATTTAGTGGCGATGGATGCGGACTTGGTGCTGGACACAGGGTTGATACCTTTTAAAAAAGAATTTCCGGAGCGGTATCTTGAATGCGGTATCGCCGAGCAGGATATGGTGTCATTTGCGGGGGGGCTGGCCCTGCGCGGAGCTTTGCCCGTAGTGCACTCTTTTGAATGTTTTCTGACCACTCGCGCCAACGAGCATTTTTACAACAACGCTACAGAGGATACTAAAATAATTTATGCCGGCACTCTCGCCGGGCTTCTGCCCGGAATGCCGGGACATTCCCACCAATCAGTACGAGGTATTTCTATTTTAGGTTCCATACCCGGTCTAACGCTCATCCAGCCGTCCTGTGAACAGGAAACGAGAATGGCTATCCGCTGGGCAGTAGAAAAAAATCCTAAATCCACTTATATCCGGCTGGTAAGCGTTCCCTGCGAATGCCCATTTGAATTGCCGGAGAAGTATATCCTGAAGCCCGGCCGGGGAGTTGTATTAAATAAGGGTAAGGATGTGATTATAACGGCCTATGGACCGGTTATGCTGGGGGAGGCCCTAAAGGCCTCTAAACTGCTCCAGGAGCAGGGTATTTCGGCCAAAGTGGTCAACATACCCTGGCTGAACTGCCTGGACGAAAATTGGCTAAAAAGGGCTTTGTTGGGCTCTGCGGTCAAACTGTTGGTTACCTTAGACGACCATTATGTAGAGCTGGGGCAGGGGATGCAAATAAGAAGCGCGCTGGCTGGATATTCTAAAATAAAAATGGTTTCGTTGGGGTTGACGGAAGTTCCAGAGTGCGGCCACAATGAGGAAGTTTTGAAACACCATAAGCTTGACTATACATCTATAGCCGAGCGGATAAAAAAAGAATTAAAATAATAAACCCCCACACCTACTTTACTATTGAATCTTTATTATCAATAACAAGTTTATCTGTAATATCCTTTATGTTTTTGATTTACATTTAGCAGTAAAGTAGGTGTGGGGGTAAAAATAAAATTATTGGTTTAAATATATTAAAATGAATTTAAAAAATATTGGGATTCCCAAAGCAATCAAAGTTGGTAAAAAATATGTCGGCCGCGGCCTGCCTAATTTTATTATTGCCGAAATCGGCAACAACCATAACGGGGATATGGGGTTGGCCAGAAAAGCGATTGAGACAGCGGCCAGAGTTGGAGCTGACGCTGTAAAATTCCAAAAAAGAGACCTGTCCGAAGTTTTTATACAGGAAATGCTTTCCCGTCCGCAGACTCATTCTCGGGCTTTGGGAGCTACCTATGGGGAATATCGCCAGAAAATGGAATTGGACGAGAAGCAATTACGTGAATTAAAAAAATATTCACATTCTTTGGGGCTGGCCTTTTTCGTGACGCCTTTTGATTTAAAGAGTGCGGCGCTCTTGGCCAAGATAGGTATGGATGCCTGGAAAATATCTTCTTTTGACGTGAATCACAAACCATTATTGGAATTTGTGGCTAAGCAAAAACAGCCGGTTTTTATATCCTTCGGGATGACTACTTCGGAAGAGTCGGATGAAGCGATACAAACTATTTTGAAATACAACAAGCAATTGATTATAAATCATTGCGTTTCGGTTTATCCTACTCCTCCGGAGGAATTAAATCTGGGAGCGGTGAAAACCATGATTAAAAGATATGATCCGTTGCCGGTGGGATATTCGGGGCATGAAGTAGGATTTATACCTACAGTGGTGGCGGTTGGATTGGGTGCGTCTACAGTGGAGCGTCATTTCACTCTGGATAAAAGTCTGCCGGGTCCGGATCATGCTACGGTAAGTTTGGATGTGAACGAATTTGCGGAAATGGTGAAGCAGATACGAGCGGTGGAGAAAGCCGTTACAGACGACGGTCTGTACCTGCACGAAAAAGAAATGGGTGCTCGCAACAAGCATAGTAAAAGTGTGGTAGCGAGAATAGCTATACCAGCCGGTACGGTAATTGCGGCCAGGCATTTGGCCTGCAAAAGTCCGGGGCATGGTATCAAACCCTCGCTGATCCACACAGTAGTCGGCAGAAAAATTAAGAATGACATATCAGCCGATACCGTAATTCTACCGGAATTTTTGGCGTGATTTTATCGTTGATAACTTTTAAACAGGAGGCGGCTGTCTATGAGAATAATGAATAGGTTTTTTAGATACTATGACCTGCTTAGGGAAACTTACGCTCCCTACAAATGGCAGATTGTGGGGATGGCGACATTAAGTTTTTTTAGCAGTGTTTTGGAAGGTATAGGGGTTAACGCTGTTATCCCTCTTTTTTCATTTATGGGAAAAGACCAAGGAATCTCTTTGGATTACGTTTCCAGATTCATAAAAACACTTTTTCAGTTTTTGGGTATAAGTTTTTCGGTTAAGTACTTGCTGATTTTTATCGGTTTATTATTTATAGTAAAATCTTTACTTTTATTTATCGCCCAATACATAAACGTAA
>CAYHON010000004.1:0-31511 GCA_964358425.1 uncultured Candidatus Saccharibacteria bacterium
TAAGTTTTTCTATTAAGAGGGGAGAAATGGTGGGTTTGGTGGGATCTTCGGGAACAGGTAAAACCACGATGGTTGATTTATTGCTGAGATTGTTAAAACCGCAAGAAGGAAAGATGCTTTTAGACGGCGAGGACATATCCGAAATAAAACTATCGCAATGGAGAAAAAGTATAGGATATGTGCCGCAGGACCCCTTTTTATTAAACGATACCATAGAAAATAACATAAAATTTTACAACAAAGATCTCCGTCAGGAAGATATTATTAAAGCGGCCAAAATGGCGAATATTTATGATTTTATCGAGAGTCAGCCGCAAAAAATGGATACCGCGGTGGGTGAGCGGGGGGTCAATCTATCCGGCGGTCAAAAACAAAGAATAGTTCTGGCCAGGATTTTAGCAAAAAAACCCCAGCTTCTTATCTTGGACGAGGCCACCAGTTCGTTGGACAACGAATCTGAAATCATAATTCAAAAATCTGTTGAAAAACTAAAAGGCAAGATAACCGTTTTAGCCATTGCCCATCGATTGTCTACTATTCTGAATTTTGATAAAGTTTTTATCATGGGAAATGGGCGGATAATAGAATCTGGAAATCCTCGAGAATTGTTGGAAAAACAAAACTCTCATTTTTTTAAAATATATAATCTAAAAAACTAGAACATGCGTATTTTGTTGTCTTGGGCGGACGCCAGTTCGGAAATAGCCGAACTGATGCAGGAACTTAAGTCCCATTCGCATGAAGTGGTTTATTGGATAGGGCATGAAGGCGGTGAGAGATATAAACTGCCCGAAACAATTTTTCATTTCTATCAGGATGCTATAGACGCTAAACCGACTATAGGGGTTTCCGGGTCTAATTTTAATCCGCCGGGAAAGGATTTGTTGGAAAAATTGCATAAGACCGAGTCATTGGTCTTGACCATGATGAATCGGCTGTTTGACAGATCCTGCGTGGACGAAAGGCGCCATATTTACTACAACATGATCCAATATTGGCTTGGGGTTTTAAACGAATATAAACCAGAAATCATAATCTTTCCCAACATGCCGCACTTCGTTTATGACTTTATAATTTATGAATTGGCTCATTTTTTGGACATTAGAACCCTAGTTTTTGACGATACCAGAATAAGTGGCCGACTGCTTTTTTTTAATGATTTGCACCGGGGGAGTGAGCGCCTACAACAAGAATTGGAGAAGAATAAAGGATGTGTTTTTAATTTGGACGATTTAAGCGAAGACATTCAAAGATATTGCCGCCCTCGGATGGAAAAAGATTATGACAGGGTTCCACAGTATATTGTCGATCGGAAGATAAAACACCCATTTTTAAAGTGGCTGATTTCTGATCCCAAGGTTCAATCCTCCGTAAAAAATCTCTCTTTTGTTTATAAGGCCCCGCGGTATCTATATGAGATATTGCGGCAGAAAAGACTAAAAATAATAAAGAAACCCCTCCAGAAAATGTTTTATAAAATGAGATATAACCTCAAGGACGAATATAACAAAGTGCAAGTTAAACCTGATTTATCCCGAGATTTTATATATTTTGCTTTGCATAATCAACCAGAACGTTCTACCAGTCCCCAGGGGGGTATGTTTGTAGACCAAATTCTGGTAATAGAAACTATTTCCAGTTCGCTACCTGATGGATGGGTTTTATATGTAAAGGAACATCCGGTGCAGTGGATTCGTACAGGATTGAATTTTTCCAGTAGCAGATACCGGGGATATTATGAAAATATTGCTAATATCAAAAATGTTTTTTTAGTACCGGAAGAAACCAGTTCTTATGAGCTTATAAAAAAAGCTAAAATTGTAACTACTGTAACCGGAGCAGTAGCTTGGGAAGCGGCTCTCCAGCTAAAACCGTCTATAATTTTCGGTACAGTCTGGTATCAGGACTGCCCAGGCATATTTAGGGTTAATGGTGTTGATTCTTGCCGAAGAGCCATACACGAAATAAGAAGCGGGTTTGAGGTGGATAGGAAAAAACTGGTCAGCTATCTTAAATGTTTTGATAACGCCACTATTCGTGGTTTTACATCACCCTTTGCTGGCAAAGAAGCGGGAATGAACAAATCCGAAAGTTTACGTAATATGTGCCGACAGATATTAAAAGAAGCAGCTAGTTTGGGGTTTAAACGGAATTAATTATGAAGTTTTTTTTATTCCATTGGCCGATCAGTAATAAAGAATACGTTGAAGCTGTTTTAGATTTGGAAAAAAGGGGGCATGAGATAACTTATTGGGCGGACAGTATGAAAAAAATCAATGAAGTTAAGGATAAATTTCCGAAAACAATTTTTCATGATCACTCGGAGGCCTGGTTTGGCAGACCGGCGGCCGAACTAGAATCAATTTGGGCACCTCCACCCGCTGATTTAATACAGAAAATGTATAAAGTCGAGTCTGTGATTTTGACGATGATGAACAAACGCTTTGATTGGATGTGCGTGGACGAGAGGAAACACCTTTATTATCAGATGTTGGGATATTGGGGGCCCGTGTTAAAAAAATATAAACCAGACTTGATAATATTTACCGCGGTACCGCATACCGTTTATGACTATCTGGTATATGAGTTGGCACAATTGTGGAATATTAGAACGATGATGTTCGATAGTACCCTGATAGGAGATCGGCACTTATTTATGAATAATTTTAAAGAAGGTAATCTACAGTTATATAAAACTATATTAAAAAATAATGATAAAAATTTTTCTATACTAGACCTGGATCCGGATTTACGGGAATACTTCAAACTACATACCGAAGAAGGAATGGATGCCACCCCCCTCTATGTAAAAGAAGAAAGAAAAAAACACCTTTGGTACAGGCGGGTGCGGTTTAAATTAAAACTAGTTTTACAAAATATAAGACATTGGTCTTTTTTTGCCAAGGTGTTTATTTATTTGCTTAAGCTTGTCAAGAAAAATATCCAAAGAGAATATCGAGGTGTTCAGGTTGTTCCGAATCTCAACCAAAAGTTTATCTATGTACCCTTAAACTATCAGCCAGAATGCACAACAAGTCCGCAGGGGGGTGTTTTTGTAGATTTGATACTGATGTTGGAAATACTTTCAGCTTCTTTACCAGAAGGATGGGTTATATATACCAAAGATCATCCTTCCCAGTGGGCTCCTCGTGGAGTAAACTTTTCCAGCGTAAGATACGAGGGGTATTATAAAAGAATAGCCAAAATACCAAAAGTCTGCGTTATACCCATAGAGACCGATACCTACCTTTTGATAGACAGATCACAGATGGTTGTCAGTGTCACGGGTACGGCGGTTTGGGAGGCGTTGTTTCGTGGCAGGCCGGGATTGATATTCGGTTATCCTTGGTACCAAAATTGCCCTCTTATTCTAAGGGCCCAGGACGTGGAATCGTGCCGCAACGCCATAGACTTGGTTTTGCGGGGATTTAAACCAAATAAGCAGCGGGTCATCAACTTTTTAAAGAGTCTGGAGGAGGCTACGGTTCACGGATATTTTGATTTCGGTTATGGAAAAAATATATCAAAAATAAATGACAGAGAAAGCGCGGATAATTTCAAAAACATAATTTTAAATGAAATAAATACAGTAAATTAATTCTTATGTCTAAAAATTTTTTGGATGGTAAAACAATTCTGATAACCGGTGGCACCGGCTCGTTTGGTAAAAATTTTATAAAACAGATTTTACATAACACTAAAGTAAAAAAAGTTATAATATTTAGCCGGGACGAACTGAAACAATTTCAAATGCAAAAAGAAATACTCGACAAGCGCCTGCGATTTTTTATTGGAGACGTCAGAGACTTGTCTAGGTTGCACATGGCCCTTGCCACGGTTGACATAGTAGTGCATGCGGCGGCCCTTAAACAGGTGCCTATCGTAGAATATAATCCGTTTGAAGCTGTTAAAACTAATATAATAGGGTCACAGAACATCATCGAGGCAGCTATTGATCAGGGGGTGTCCAAGATTCTTCTTATCTCCACCGACAAAGCAGCTTACCCTGGTAACCTTTATGGTTCCACCAAGCTTTGTGCCGAAAAACTTTTTGTGGCTGCTAATTCATACGCCGGCCAAAAAAACCGTTTCAGTGTGGTTAGATATGGAAATGTAATTGGTAGTCGGGGAAGTTTTGTTGAATCACTGTTGTCCAAGAAGGAAGGAGAAATTATTGAAATAACCGATCCCAGTATGACAAGGTTCTGGATAAATCTGAACCAGTCTTACCAATTGGTCATGTTTGCTCTACAAGAAATGGAGGGTGGAGAGATTTTTGTACCTAAGATACCTAGTATGAAAATTACCGATGTGGTTGAGGCTATCGCTCCCAGGGCTCGACATAAAATCATAGGCATAAGGCCGGGAGAAAAACTACATGAGGTTTTGCTTACTGATGAGGAGGCAAAACACACTGTTTGTTTTAAAAATAACTTTGTGATATTCCCGGAGTTTCCTTTCTGGTCCGCCACCCGATATAAAAAATACTTTAAAAACGGTCAAAAAGTTAAAAAAGATTTTTGTTATAGCAGTCAGGGTAATTCAGAATGGCTAAGTCCTAGCATGTTAAAGAAACTGTTGAAATAAAATTTTGAAAAGTATCATATGCGTAAAACTGCTTTTATAACCGGTATTCTGGGTCAAGATGGGCCATATTTGGCTAAGTTGCTTTTGGGCAAGGGCTATGAGGTTTATGGTCTAATAAGAAGGTATAGTAATCCGAATTTTTCAAATACGGATTATTTGGAAGTGACCGACCGGATTAATTTTGTCATGGGGGATATGATCGATGAGTCTTCTCTGATGAATATAATCAAAACTATCCAGCCGGATGAGGTTTATAATTTAGCCGCCCAATCCTTTGTGGGCTCTTCTTGGGATCAAGCCCGGTTAACTACTGAGGTTAACTCTCTTGGCGTTTTGTACTTGTTAAACGCCGTTAAAAGTTTTGCTCCCCGGGCCAAGTTTTATCAGGCCTCTACCAGTGAAATGTTTGGCAACAGCAGCCAAAAAAGTTTGCAAAATGAAGACACCCCTTTTCACCCCCGTAGTCCATATGCCATAAGCAAGTTATATGCCCATTGGATTGTGAATAATTTTAAAGAAAGCCATGGAATGTATTGCGTCAACGGCATTTTGTTTAATCACGAGTCGCCTATTCGGGGCAGGGAATTTGTAACCCGGAAAATAAGCGAAGGGGTGGCTAAAATTAAACTCGGCCTGGCCAAAGAAATAAGGCTGGGCAATTTAAACAGTAAAAGGGATTGGGGATATGCCGGAGATTATGTCCGGGCTATGTGGCTTATGTTGCAACAGCCAAAGCCAGACAACTATATTATCTCCACCGGAGAAAACCACAGTGTAGAGGATTTTGCCCGAGAGGCATTCAGCTACGCGGGAATTTCTGATTGGAAAAAATATATTAAGATTGACCCGCAATTCAAACGACCGGCGGAATTATTTACCCTATGTGGTAAGTCTGACAAAGCGCGCAAGATCTTGGGATGGAAACCGAAAGTTGGGTTTAAAAAAATAGTGGCTATGATGGTACAAGCTGATCTGGACCAGTTGTCTAATAATCTTCGTAATACCTCGGCGAGGAAAATATGATTCCCTACGGACATCAATCTATAGATGTGGGGGATATCAGGGCCGTCGCCGGCGTATTAAAATCCGACTGGCTGACCCAAGGACCAAAAGTTGCCGAATTTGAAAAAGCTCTGGCTAAATATTGCGGGGCTAAATTTGCCGTGGCGGTATCTAGCGGCACCGCCGCGCTTCATTTGGCCTATCTGGTTGCCGGAATTGGAAAAGGGGATGAAGTTATTACTTCCCCCAATACTTTCGTGGCCACGACCAACATGATGTTGGCGGTCGGGGCCAAGCCGGTTTTTTGTGACATAAGGAAGGACACCTACAACATAGATGAAACCAAGATTGAGAATCTGATAACCCCAAGAACCAAAGCTATTGTACCAGTTCACTTTGCCGGTCATCCGTGCGAGATGGATGAAATTTTAAAAATAGCTAAAAGAAATAAACTCGTTGTTATTGAGGACGCCTGTCACGCTCTCGGCGCGAAATATAAGAACAAAAAAATCGGATCTCTTTCGGATATGACCGTTTTTAGTTTTCACCCGGTTAAGTCCATTACTACCGGGGAGGGGGGTGCTGTTGTTACCAATAACCGGGAGTATTATAAAAAGATGATTTTACTGCGTTCTCACGGCATAACTAAAGATAAGAATGGTTTCAATATCATGACCGAACTCGGATACAATTATCGGCTGACAGATATTCAGGCCGCCTTGGGTTCAAGCCAGCTTAAAAAATTAGAAGAATTTATTTACCAACGAAGTCAAATAGCCAAAGAATATAAAAAAGAACTTGCGGGGATGGAAGAAATAATTCTACCGACCGAACATCCCGACGTAAAAAGCAGCTGGCATCTTTACGTAATTAGGGTTAAAGATGAAAAAGATCGACAACCTCTCGGCAACTATCTAAAAGAGAGGGGCATTGGGATAAATTTTCATTATCCATGCGTTTATAAACACCTCTATTATCAAAAGCTTAGGCTTGCCCGAGTAAAATGTCCGCAGGCAGAGCAATATTCTCAAACCTCGCTTACCATACCCCTGTATCCAAAAATGACTGGATCGGAAAGAAAAAAAATAATCGGGGCCCTAAAGGATTATTTTAGATAAATTTATGCAGATAGTTTTCCTAACTCCGGATAAATACGAAGAATGGAATAAATTTTGCCTGGAGAATGACGAGGCTTGGTTTTGGCACACAACCGACTGGATTGAATATACTTTAAATTTTAAACCGGAGCTAAATACGCAAAATCTAAGTTTTTTAGTTTATAAAGGGGATGTTTTAAAAGCGGTGGTACTGCTTACTCTGGAGACACATCAATATAGCGCGCAAAAAATAAAAGAATTGTCTTTTGGCGGCTGGTTTATACCCTTACCGGCCCTGGCTAACGGTCTTTCGACGGACGAGCGCGGGGAAGCTCTTTCTTTTATTTTTGAATATATTGACCGGCTGGCCAGCCAGCATAAAGTGGTCAGGTCCAGGTTTAGGGGCAGTCCGCTCGCTCCCAATTTTTGGGGGAGTTGTCCGTCCGGCAATCCACTTATAGAATTTGGTTACCTGGACACTTCTCTCAATACGCTGATAATAGATCTTAATAAGTCTGAAGAAGAATTATGGAACGATTTGCGCAGAAACCACAGGCGCAATATAAACAAAGGTGAAGGTTTTAAAATAAACTTCTATACGCAAACAAACATAACATCGGAGATATTCCGGGCATATAAAGAAATGCACCACAAAGCGGCTGGCCGACAGACTCGTCCGGACAAGACTTTTGAGCTTATGTATGAATGGTTAACTAAAGACCTGGCTTTTTTGGTGGTGGCGGAGCTGGACAAGAAACTAATTGGTTTTGAATATTATTCAGTGTATAAAAACAATGTATACGGTTTTTCGGCGGCTAACGACCCTGACTATGCCAATCTGCCTATCCGCCATTCCATAGAATGGCAGGCCATTTTATGGATGAAGAAACGAAGTTTTTATTTTTATGAAATAGGCTTGCAGCAATATGGAAATCTATTACACGATTTTCCGGACAAAAAACAATTAAATATATCTCACTTCAAAAAAGGCTTTGGGGGGGGTAACTGTGCCACTGTTTATGGGTGAAAAATATTATGACAAGGAATATTTTCTGGAAGTGTATAAAGACCGGGTGGCCAAGCTGGCTGAATCGGTAGGATAGATATAATTTCCCCAACATGGTTATGAAAAATTTTGTTTTAGGAACGGCTCAACTGGGATCCGATTACGGTGTAGCCAATAAAAGCGGTAAGCCGAATCAAAAAATGGCTACGGAAATAATTAAGCTGGCCTGGCAAAAAGGTATCCGCGAATTTGATACCGCCCAAGGGTATGGAAGCGAGGTGATACTGGGTAAAGCTTTTACCAAACTCGGGATTTCTAAAAAAGTAAAAGTAACTACTAAACTCCACCCTTCTTTAGACCATCTTGATGAACGATCCATTTCAAAGTCCTTAGACAGGTCTCTTAAAAATTTGGGGGTACCGATAATCTCAACCATCCTACTACACCATGAAGAATCATTGACTCTTTGGAATAAAGGTTTAGCTGATATCTTAAAGGATTTGGTCACTTTGGGTAAGGTTGAAAGGATAGGCATTTCCGTATATTCGCCCCAAGCGGCCAGAAAGGCTATCCAGACAAAAGGTCTCCAGGTAATTCAAGTTCCATTTAATATTTTTGACCGGAGATTTGAGGAAGCCGGAATTTTTAATTTAGCGCGTCAAAAAAAGAAAGAAATATATATCCGCAGTGTGTTTTTACAGGGCCTGCTTCTGCTTAATCCCGATGACTTACCCAAACTCGTCCGTCCAGCGAGATCAATCATTATCAAATTCAGGGATTTGGCCGAAAAATTGGGGCTGTCTCCGCGAGAACTGGCACTGGCTTACGTGAGAACCAAAAGGCCCCTAGACAAGGTTATATTGGGTGTGGATACCTCCAAGCAGCTAGAAGAAAATTGTAAGATATGGAAATTAAAAATACCATCTTCAGTACTTGATTTAGTGGAGGAAAAATTGCAAAAAATAGATAAAAAAATAATTAACCCCACTCTTTGGAAAAAAACATGAAATCAAAAAAAGGGATTGAGCTTTGGAAAAAAGCCAAAAAAATAATTCCGGGAGGCAATCAGCTTCTCTCCAAGCGGGCGGAGATGTTTTTGCCTGACCAATGGCCGGCTTACTACTCCAAAGCCAAGGGGATAGAAGTCTGGGATTTGGATGGGAATAAATATCTGGACTTTACCAATATGGCCGTAGGCGCCTGTATTTTGGGCTATGCCGATCCGGATGTTAACAAGGCGGTAAAAAAGGTTGTGGATGGGGGCTCTGTTTCTACCTTAAACCCTCCGGAAGAGGTAGAGCTGGCCGAAATGCTCTGCCGGTTGCATCCATGGGCGGAGATGGCGCGTTATGCCCGGACAGGCGGAGAAGCCATGGTGGTGGCGGTGAGAATAGCTCGCGCGGCTTCCGGTAAAGACAAGGTTGCTTTTTGCGGCTACCACGGATGGCACGATTGGTATTTATCGGCTAATCTGGCCAAGGATAAAAATCTGGATGGTCACCTTTTAGCGGGCCTGGAGCCAAGGGGGGTGCCACGCGGTTTGCAGGGGACTGCTCTTCCTTTTACTTACAACCACCCTGAAGAATTGGAAAAAATAATGTCGGAGAATAAGGATATCGGAGTAATTGTTTTAGAACCTCTACGTCACCAGGAACCACAAAATAATTTTTTGCAAAAAGTAAGAAAAATTGCCGACCAGAAAAAGGCCGTACTTGTTTTTGATGAAATTTCCATCGGCTGGCGGGTAAACGGTAGAGGGGTGCATATGAATTACAACGTCTATCCGGACATCGCCGTCTTTGGTAAGACCATAAGCAACGGCTATCCCATGGCGGCCATCATTGGGAGAAAAAAAGTGATGGATGCCGCGCAGCAAACTTTTATAAGCAGCAGTTATTGGACGGAACGTATCGGGCCGGTGGCGTCTCTGGCTACTTTGAAGAAAATAAAAGAAAAAAAAGTACCGGCTCATATTAAGAGAATCGGAAAAATGATTGGTGACGGCTGGATTAAGCTGGCCGATAAGCACAACTTGCGGATTAAAATAGATGGGCCGGAAGCATTGATAACTTTTTCATTTGATTACGATGCTGAAAATCAGCTTTTGAGGACAATTTTTATCCAGGAAATGTTAAAACGAGGTTTTTTGGCCGGGGGAAGTGTTTATGTATCTTTGGCCCACACAGATTCGTCGGTTAAAAAATACTTGGAGGCGGTTGATAAAGTTTTTGCTTTATTGAAAAAAGGTTTGGAAGAAAATAATTTGAGAAAAATCCTGAAGGGCCCCATAGCCCACAGCGGGTTTCAGAGGTTAACTTAGTAATTATGATTGTAGCTATTATTCAGGCACGGACCGGTTCAACTCGTCTACCCAAAAAAGTTCTTAAAAAAGTTTGTGGAAAAAGTCTACTTGAGCATTTGATTGAAAGAGTAAAAAGAGTTAAACATCTTGATAAGATTGTCGTTGCTACGACTACTAAAAAAGAAGATGAAGCTATAGTTAAAATTGCCCAAAAAACCAAAGTAGAATATTTTCAGGGCAGCAATGAAGACGTATTGGACCGCTACTATCAGGCGGCTAAAAAATTTAAAGCCGATATCGTAGTAAGGATAACGGGGGATTGTCCCTTACTGGATCCCGAAATAGTAGACACTACTATAAACCTATTTTTGAAAACCAAATGTGATTATGTCAGTAATACGCATCCCCCGACCTTTCCGGATGGCATGGATGTGGAGGTTTTTTCTTTCAGAGCTTTAGAAAGATCGTGGTTGGAGGCCAAACTAATATCGGAAAGAGAGCACGTCACTCTTTATGTTCGCAATCACCCCGAGATATTCAGGTGTGGCAATGTTTTACATACTAAGGATATTTCCAGTCTGCGTTTAACCGTAGATGAACCCAGCGATTTCAAATTGATAAAAAAAATTTTTCAACACCTTTATCCGCGTAAGCATTTTTTCGGGTTTAAGGATATTTTGAAATACCTAGAGAGTTTTCCGCGACTTCTTTTAGTCAATAAAACAATTTCCCGTAATGAAGGGTTAGTGAAATCCTTGCGGGCGGAAAGTCTAAAAAAATATTGAGATATATGGAGAACGCTATTATTAGAGAAGCCAAAAAGGAAGATTCTCATCGAGTATGGGAAATCCGCAATCATCCGGATGTGCGGACCAGATCTAATTCCAGAGACGATATTTCTTTTGAACAGCATCAGGGGTGGTTTTTAAATAAATATTTTAAACAAACCGGTAATTTTATTTATATTGCAGAGGTGGGTGGCGTGGCGGTAGGCTACTGCAGGATAGATTTCGATTCGTCTGGAAGGGATTATGTTATCTCCATAGCTGTTGATCCCGGATATCAGGGTTTTGGCTTGGGCAAGTTGTTGTTGGAGGAGTCGCTAAGACGGTTTCCAGTTGAACTGGTAATAAGAGCTGAAATTCAGAGGGACAATTTGCCCTCTTTGCGCCTGTTTGAAAAATATGGATTCAAGATAACAGAGCAGGATGGAAAAAATTTTTATCTTAGCCGTAAAATAGAAACATAATTTATGAAAAAAGTTTATTCTTTTTGTTCGGTTTGCGGAGGGAAACTTAAAAGCATCGCGGGGGACAATCTTGAGTGTCCGAAGTGTGGATTTGTAAATTTTAGAAACCCCAGACCCACCGTAACCGCATTGGTCTTTCATAAAAATAAATTACTACTTACCAGGAGGTTGCGAGATCCTTTTAAGGGGTGGTGGGATCTGCCTGGGGGATATATTAATAGAGGAGAATATCCTGCCGGGGCAGTCCAAAGAGAGCTTTGGGAGGAGACTGGTCTACGGCCGGTGTTGAAAAATATCTTCGGTATTTATCCCGGGACTGACAGCTATCGTGCGGACAAATATCACGTCTTAAGTATCGTCTATACCGCTTCTAGCTCGGTTTCTCGGCTTTTGGCCAAGGACGACGTGTCTGAAAGTAAATGGTTCAGTCGGAAAGATCTGCCTAAAAAAATAGCTTTTGACAGTAATCGGAATATTATTAAGGACTTATTAAAAGTATGGAAATAGAAAAATTATCATATTATTTCGATCTTAAGGATTTTAAGCACAAAGACCTTTTTGAAAGTTCTTGTTATGTTTTTGATTTTTTAAAAACACTGCCGGATTATATAAAAAATAATCTTCGCCACGGGATACACGGTGAGGTTATGAAGGGTGCTTATGTTGGGGACAATGTTTTTTTAGGAAAGGGATCGGTGGTTCAGCCGGGTGCCTGGATACATGGACCAGCTATCATAGGAGAAAACTGCCAGATTCGCCACGGTGCTTATGTGGGTGCCAATACGCTCGCCGGGGACAGAGTCATAATCGGCCACGCTTCGGAGGTCAGTAATTCTGTTTTTCTGAATGATTCGCGGGCTCCTCATTTTGCTTTCGTGGGGCATAGTATTTTAGGCAACCGGGTGAATTTGGGGGCAGGGACTAAACTTTCCAACCTCAAAGTTATGGCCACCGAAATAGAAATTAAGGGTATTAAGACTGGTCTAACTAAGATAGGGGCAATCATCGGAGATGATAGTTCTTTGGGTTGTAACACGGTTACTCAGCCAGCCACCTTCGTTGGTAAAAAAGTTTTTGGATACCCAAATATGCTACTAAGGGGATTTGTATCTTCAAATACCGTTCTAAAATTAAGACAGAACCAGGAGGAGGTTCCATTCGATGAATCCAAGTAAATTAAAGATACGGGGAAAAACAATAGGTGTGGGGCATCCTTGTTTTATCGTGGCGGAAGTTTCCGGAAATCACAACCAAAACCTGGCTCGGGCCAAAAAAATAGTTGAAGCAGCCTGCCGCGCCGGAGCCGATGCGGTGAAGCTTCAGACTTATACACCAGATACCATTACCCTGGATTGCGATAATAAATATTTTCAGATACCAAAATCCAACAAACTTTGGGGCGGACAGACTCTATACCAGTTGTATAAAAAGGCGTGCACTCCTTGGGAGTGGTACCCGGAGCTTAAAAAAATTACCGATAAATACGGGGTAATTATTTTTTCTACCCCTTTTGATGACACGGCGGTAGACTTTCTGGAAAATATGAAAATGCCAGTCTACAAAGTTGCTTCTTTGGAAATAACCGACACCGTTTTATTGAGAAAAATAGCCAAGACCGGAAAACCGGTGATAATTTCAAGGGGCACGTCTTCTCCGAGTGAAATCCGCCAAGCCTTAGAAATGCTTAAAAGTAACGGGGCGGGGCCAATGGCTGTTTTGCATTGTGTTAGCTCATACCCATCTCGTCCGGAAGAAATGAATCTAAAAACTATTCCCGATATTGTCAAGAAACTCGGGGTTGTTTCGGGCCTATCCGATCACACCCTAAGCATATCGGTGCCCGTGGCGGCGGCGGCCCTAGGGGCATCCATAATAGAAAAACACCTGACTTTGCGTCGGAGCGACGGGGGAACGGACTGTGATTTTTCCCTGGAACCGGATGAATTTAAAAAAATGGTAGACAGTATCAGAGAAGTCGAGAAATCGTTAGGCCGGCCAACATATAAACTGGTTGGCGGGGAAAAAGAAAGCGCTAGACTAAGAAGGTCTATTTTTGTTGTTCAGGACATAAAAAAAGGAGACCAATTTACCCTCAAAAACGTTAAATCTATTAGACCGGGCTGTGGCTTACCGGTAAAATTTTTTGAGGAAGTTATCGGTTTAAAGGCTCGGAAAGATATTGAAAAAGGGACTCCTTTAAAATGGAAACTTATCAAAAAGTCTAAAAAGTTGAAAGAGGTGAAGTATTAACAGGGGGTTGCATTTATTACCCCCGTGCTTTAGTATTATTTCTATCACTCTATGACTTATCTTGAATCCAAAGCCGAAAAAATTATTACCATGGCCATAAAGATTGGGCTATGGTTAATTCCCCTTTTGCCCATTTATGTTTCAGGCTCGATGCTTTTCCCGTTTATAACCGGGAAAAATTTTATTTTTCGAATACTGGTTGAATTTATTTTTGCGCTCTGGTTGGGGCTGGCCATAACTCGACCCGCTTATCGGCCCAGTCTCTCTCCGCTAGTCAAAGCCGTTACGATTTTTATTGCTATTGTTTTTCTGGCTGATTTATTGGGACCAAATCCTTTTCGTTCATTTTTTTCAAATTATGAACGTATGGAGGGATTCATGATGCTCTTCCATCTTTATCTGTACTTCTTGATGCTGATAAGTGTTTTTAAAACCAAAAAAGATTGGACTATTTTCTTTCATTCTATCTTAATCGGAGGTTTAATCGTATCCTACGTAGCTTTACGTCAAAAATTAGGATACGCCATATCTATCCAGGGGGGTCCTAGAGTGGATGGAACTATAGGTAATCCAACCTATCTGGCCGCCTATTTACTGTTCCACGTTTGGTTGCTAGCCATCCTTATTTATAAATTTTGGGAAAAGATTTGGTTGAGAATAGCTTATTCTCTGATTTTTCTTTTTCAATTGATAATCATTTATTTTACGGCCACCCGAGGGGTTGTTATAGCTCTACTTCTTAACTCCACCCTTATTTTAGCTGTCGCATTTATTTACTGGAACCGTATTTTTATTTTTAGTAAAGAACGTAGACGAAGAAGGTGTCTGATAGGAATAATCTTACTGCTCGCCGTAATCATACCGGCTGTCTTTTGGGGACTAAGGCATACTGATTTTGTACAAAACAATGAAACCCTGCAAAGGCTTACTAATTATTCTCTGGACGCCGGCACCATAAAGTCCAGATTTATGATTTGGAATATGGCTTGGCGGGGATTTTTGGAAAGGCCAATTTTGGGATGGGGGCAGGAAAATTTTTATCTGGTCTTCCAGAAATATTACAATCCAGGCATGTTTTCTTACGAACAGTGGTTCGATCGTTCGCACAATATAATTTTTGACTGGTTGATTCATGCGGGGTCCTTGGGACTAACTAGCTACTTGCTGGTGCTGGGTACGGCAGGCTGGATGATTGTCAAAAAAATTAAAAAAGATATAAAATTTTTTTGGTCAGGGTTGTTTTTGATTGGTCTTTTTCTCAGCTACTTTATTCAGGACCTTTTTGTTTTTGACAACCTTAATACTTATTTAATGTTGTTTGGGTTTCTAGCTTATACTGAAAGTTTTTTTGGTGGTTCTACCTTTCATGAAAGTAAAAATTCTACTTCAATGGCCGGTAATCCCCGTAACCTGCGTGTCTACAGCGCCATATTTTTGGTAACCTTTTTACTTATTTTATATCCATTACACATCAAACCCATAAAAGAAGCCAGGACCTTGATAGATATACTTAGGTTTCGTCAATCTCCTGAGTTTACCGTGGGGGGGCTTATCGGCGCCTATCAGCAGGCTTTAAATTATGGTTCCTTTGGCGATACCGAAGTAAAAGAACAGTTGGGGATGATGGCAAATGGTCTGGCTTATGACGATCACCTTATTCCCGAAGATCGTAAAAAGCTCCTAGAATACGCCATTGGCGAAATAAAAGAATTGACTGTCAAAGCCCCAGATGTAAAACATGTTTTATTTCTTAGCTCACTTTTAAATAATGTTAAAAGATTTGATCCAAAATATATACCCGAGGTTGAAAAAACTTTACAGTTTGCGTTAAAACTTTCTCCGAACAAGCAGCCGGTTTATTTTGAACTAGCCCAATTTTATTTGGATGTTGGACAGGCCGACCGGGCGATAATAGTTTTACAGAAAGCTTGGGATCTCGATCGTTCTTTCAGTCATCCTGCCGCCAACTTGTGGGCGATAGCGGTTTTTGCAAAAAAACCGGAAATTGTACAGGAAATAAGAAGTAGATTTAATATGAAGGATATTGGGGCCGATAATTTGCGTCGAGTGGCTCTATCCTATCAAAAGGTGGAAGATTTTATGGGGGCTCAAGAGGCCTATCAAGCTCTGGTCTACATAAATCCTAAAATTGCCTCATACCACGCCGTTTTAGCCGCACTTTACGCCCGTAATGGCTATAAAAAAGAATCTGAAGCGGAAGTTAAAGAAGCCGTGCGTCTAGATCCAACCTATCAAAAAGAGGCAGACTTATTCTTGAAGATGTTGAAACAAGGAACCTTACCCAAATAGTTTAATAGATATTATGAAGAATAAACCCAAAATAGGTATTGTTGGTATAGGGATGGTGGGCGCCCCCTTAGCTCGTTATTTCTCCGAAATAATGAATTACCAAAAAGGGAAAGACCTTTTTCTTTTTGATATTGATACCAAAAAGAAATATACAGATGATATAAACAAAGCCGATATTATTTTTATCGCTGTACCAACCCCAAAGTCCCCAGACGGATCAGCTGACATTGGGGCTGTGCAATCCGCTTTTCAGGGGATAAAAGGAAGTAGGGTGGTGGTTATAAAATCTACTGTCCCGCCGGGTACTACGGAGTATTTTCAGAAAAAGTATTCTAAGCATAAGGTGCTTTTTAATCCCGAATTCTTGACCGAGAGGCACGCGTGGGATGATTTTATTAAACCAGATCGCCAGATAGTCGGGTTTACCGCTAAAAGTATTGATGCTTCCTATACCGTTCTTTCGCTGTTGCCAAAGGCGCCCTTTATGTCTCCCTGGGGCATCAATACTTATAAGTCAACTAAAATTACGGCTACGGAAGCTGAAATAATAAAATATGCGGGCAATGTATATTTTTCTAGAAAAGTAAACTTTGCCAATATAGTAGCTAACTTAGCCGAAAAACTTGGTACAGATTATGAAAGTGTGCGCCAGGGAATAGCAGCCGATTTCCGTATCGGTGATTCCCATCTGGACGTTAAACATGGTGGATATCGAGGATTTGGTGGCTACTGTCTTCCCAAAGATTTGGATGCTTTTATCGCCACTCTTCAGAAAAATGAGCTTAACGAAGAGTTTAACTTCCTTTTGGCAGATAGAGGATTCAACGAAAAACTTTTAGCGTCCCAAGGTTTGAACTTGCGCGATGTAAGTGTGCATGATCAAGAATGGATTAAAAAAAAGCTAAGAGTTTCAAAAAATAAAAATGACTAAAATTATCGTAACCGGAGGAGCGGGGTTTATCGGATCTCATCTGGTTAATCGATTGATTGAGGATGGTTTTGCGGTTGAGGTCGTAGATAATCTTTCTCATGGTAAAAAAGAGAACGTCAATTCCAGGGCACGGCTTCACGTGGCGGATATTCGGGACTCGGCCAATTTAAACCATGTTTTCAAAGGCGCTAAATATGTTTTTCACCTGGCCGCTCTAGCTCGTGTCCAGCCATCTATTATAGATCCCAAGAGCACCCACGATGTCAATATTAACGGCACACTGAATGTTCTTTTAGCGGCTAAAGCCGCCAAAGTTAAAAGGGTTATTTATTCCACATCTTCTTCCGCTTATGGCAATCAAAAAAAACTTCCAATCCGAGAAGATGCGGAACTGCGTCCATTGAGCCCCTATGCCCTACAAAAATATATAGGAGAACTCTACTGTCGACTCTTTTCCGATATTTATGGTCTGGAAACAGTATCGTTGAGATATTTTAATGTCTATGGGCCCGGGGCTCCGACCAACGGAGCATATGCTATGATGATGGGTAAATTTTTAGATCAAAGAAAAAGAGGACAGCCCATGACTATTGTACCCGACGGGCGGCAATCGAGATCTTTTACTCATGTTTCCGATGTGGTAGGGGCCAATATGCTAGCTATGAAATCGGTCAAAGTTGGGAAGGGTGAGGCAATAAATATTGGTGGCGTAAAGAGTTATTCAGTGCTAGAAGTAGCCAAAATGATAGGTGGTCCGACGGTTTTTATAGAACCGCGGCTAGAACCAAAGCGTTCACTTCCAGACCTAAAAAAAGCAAAAAAACTCTTGGGGTGGACCCCCAAAATTACTTTAGAGCAAGGCGTGGCCGAGCTCAAAAAAAACTACGGACTAAAATAGAATTATCTTCCTTGTCGGTGCAGGAGGGTGCCGGCAGTTTTCAGGGCTATCAACAAATCCAAAGCCAAGGATCTGTTTTTTATATAATAAAGGTCATATTGCATTTTTTCGGGCGCATCCTGGGCAGCGGCATCGTCCCGCATATTGATCTGCGCCCAGCCGGTCAGCCCCGGCTTGGTCAGAAGCCTCGTCCGGTAGAAAGGTATTTTTTCTTCCAGTTTTTCTATGAATTCAGGTCTTTCGGGACGGGGGCCGACGAAGGACATCTCTCCGCGCAAGATGTTTATTATCTGCGGCAATTCATCCAGATAACTCTTGCGCAATAGCCGCCCGATTTTGGTATAGATATTTTTTCCTTCTTTTTGCCAACCCTCGCTTTGATCTACGCTTGTGCGATAGGTAGAGCGATACTTAAGAAGATAAAAGAATTGTCCGTTTTTCCCCACTCTTTTTTGTCTGAAGAAGACTGGTCCCGAAGACTCGATCTTTATAATAATGGCGAGGATTGGATAAATTAAAATGGACGGTATACCCAAAATTATAGATAAAATTATATCTAATCCTCTTTTTAGAAAGTCATAAGTTTTTTTTCTCAAGCCCACTAAGTTTTCTAAAAACCAAGTTTCCTCTATCAGCGACAACGGTATTTTGCCGGTTAACATTTCATGAAAACTGGGGAATTCGGTTATCCAGATTCCATCCGGTAATATACCAAGTAAAGATTTTAATAAGATTCGGTTCTCCTTAAGTTCCGGAATCATAACTATGGTATCAGTCTTGGTGATTCTTATGATTTCGGTAAGTTTTTGTTCGGTGGTGTAACGGGGCAGTCCTGTGTTTGTTTTTTCAAAACCCTGGTCGGTTACAAAACCAACCGGCTTATGTCCAAGCTGGGGGTTGTCAAGCAGATAGGAAGCTAAATTATCAATCTCTGAATTATATCCTAAAAATAAGATCTGGCTGGTACTGGTTTTTAATATTAAAAAGTTGAACAAATATCTCCAAGAAAAAATAAAGACGGTGGAAAGAGATACTACTATGGCCAGGTTTCGCCGCGGCTCTATTTCAAATGGAAAAATATAAAATAAGAAAATGGCCAGCAGGGTATTTATAGCCATTACACGTATTAGTTGGTAGAGAAATTTTTTGCTGTTTTTTAACAAGTGTAAATCATAAAGTCCCAAAGCTCCAAAGACTATGATCCAAACTGAAAAAATAACAGTAAATGGAAAGGGATGAATCATAAACATATATTTCAAACTACGAGTTCCGCTATACCTTAAAAATAAGCCAGTGATTAGAGCGGCGTAAAGAAAAATTATATCTACCAAAAGCAAGATAGCTATTTTTATAGAATGGCGGCGTTTTATCATAAGTATACCTTTAAGGTCTCATTTATCATTTTATCCAAATCAAGTTTTGTTTTGGAAGCCTCTAGGCCCAAAGATTTTCTGTCTTCGGGGTTGATTATAAGGCGATAGAGGGTTTTAGCCAAGACTTGCGGGTCTTTGGCCGGGATCAGCAAGCCATTTCGGCCATCCTCAATCAGATCCGGCAATCCACCGACCCTGCTCGCAACTATGGGCAGTCCCGCCTGCAGGGCTTCCAGTATGACATAGGGGAGCCCTTCTTTTGTTGAGGGCAACACGAAGATATCTAATCCCTTTAATAGTCTGCTGGCTTCGGGCACGAACCCCGGCAGACTAACAATTCCTGTAAGTTCCAGAAGTTTTATCTTTTCTTCTAATTCTTTTCTTTCAGACCCTTCCCCGATTATAATCATCTGGAAATTTAATTCCGAATGTTGATGTCTTATTCTCTGCAAAGCTTCTATTAGGATATCCAGCCCTTTGTTGGGGGTTAATTCGGCTATGGTGCCGATGAGAACTGTTTTTTCACTTAATCCGCCCGTGACCATTTTCTCTAATTTTTCTCTGGCTTTTTCCTTGGAAAGAAAATATATCTGTTCTATCCCGTTGGGAATGAGAAATAACTTGCGGGGCGGTATAAAACTTTCGGCAATATTCAAATCTTCCTTGTCTATCAAAATAATCTTGTCTATGAAGAGAGTAGATGTTTGGCTTACTATCTTAAATAGTAAATTTATTATTTTAGGGCGAGCTTCTTTAAAGACCCATCCATGGGCGGTAAAAATAGTTTTTAGTTTATAGTTATTGGTTATTAGTTTATAAACAAAAGCCGATAAAGAACCGATAACCCCCGCCTTGGAACTGTTTAAATGGACCACGTCCGGTCTTTCAGATAGAAATAAACGAAGCAGTTTCCAGAAAGACAATACGTCTTTTAAAATTCCAATGTCTCTGCCCAAAGAGGGGATTCCAATTACTTTTACCTTATGCTTTTTTAATTTTTCAAAAAGCGGCCCCCTGCCGCCCCCCGCCACTATAACCTCATACCGGTCCGGAGGGAGGTGAGTAGCCAGGTCGTATACATATCTTTGTGCTCCGCCCCAGTTGGATTTTGTTACTAGATACAGTATCTTGTTCCTTGATTTTTTATCCATAGTCTGTCCTAATTATAACCTGAATAAGGGGTAAAAAGTCAGCAGTCTATAACTGATTATAGGCCTCCGGCCAGCCTCTTTAAATAGGGCTGTGTATAAAGGTGGCCTTGACTTTTCCGTCCTATTTTGCTATCATGCCTTTGTGAGTGTTTTTCCCGCCACGGCGGGGGAACTCTGATTTGTCCGGTGCAAAGCCCTCTTTATGAGGGTTTTGTGCTTTTTAGGGGCTTTGTCCAAAATCAATAAATAAAAATCCCCTAGGGGACCATAGGGGTTGAACAATTATTTATCTGCCCGCCCACCTTTTGACCTGTGAGGGCCATAGAGGGTTGACTCCAATTATTTGTCCTTATGTGAGTGCCGGCTCTATAGCCCTCACAAGAAAGGTGGGTGGGTGGAAAGTGCCAGCCTATGATCCCATAGAGGGTCTCTTACATTATTGCAAATAGGGGGTATTTTGCAATACAATTCCCGTATGGCAATGGATTTGCAAGAAAATATAAGCCTTGCTCCCCATACTATTTATAAGATAGGCGGGCCGGCCAGGTTTTTCATAGAGATAAACAATTCCGAAGAGTTTCGCGAAGCTCTTCTTTTTTCTTTGGAAAAGAGAATACCCTTTTTCGTTATTGGGGCGGGATCTAACATCTTGGTAAGCGATGAAGGCTTTTCCGGCTTGATAATCAAGGCCAAAGACGGCGAGCTTTTGGCCGAGGGAGAGCGTGTCACGGTGGGAGCGGGAGTAATGATGGCGCGGGCGGTAATGGAATCGGCCAAAGCCGGTCTTTCCGGTTTTGAATGGGGGATAGGCGTTCCGGGAACAGTCGGAGGAGCTGTGCGGGGGAATGCTGGCTGTTTCGGAGGAGAAATAAAAGACGTTGTTGAGGAAGTAGAAATTTTTGACGCATCTAAAGCTACAAGTTATAAGCTACAAGCTATAAACTGTAAATTTGGATATAGAGATTCCATTTTCAAAAAACATCCCGAGTGGGTCATACTCTCGGCCACTCTTAAATTAAAAAAGGGCAATCCTGAAGAAATAAAAGAAAAAATAAGACAAATCACTCTGGAGAGGACGGCTAAACAGGATATCGGCAGCAAAACCTGTGGCTGTATTTTTAAAAATATTTCATGGAGTGATGCCGGCGGGCGAGAGGAGTTTTTGCCTAAATTTCCCGAAGCGGAGAAAATAAAAGACCGCCCCAATATACCGGCCTCTTTCTTGATCGACAGCGCCGGTCTAAAGGGGCAAAGATTCGGAAAAGTAGTCATTTCCCCAAAGCACGCCAATTTTTTTGTGAATGAAGGCGGAGCCACGGCGGCGGAAGTCAGAGAGTTGATAAAAATAGCCAAAGACGGAGTAAGGAGAAAATTTGGAGTAGAGTTGGAAGAAGAAATACAATATGTAGGGTTCGAAAAATTCGGATAATCTCCGAATTTTTTAAAATCGTTCCAATTTTATTTATCCACAGTTGTTATTATATTGAAAAATTAATAAAATTAACTTATACGTCCCGTTAGAAATCTGGCTGGTATATAATAACCAACGGGGTTCTCATGCGGGTAAAAGTTTTTTCTTAATTATTTAGATAACCATAAAAAATTTCTAACGGGATGCGAGTCACCATACATCAAAAAAATCTCGAGGTTACTCCGGCCCTTTCCGATTTTATAAATTCCAAGCTGGTGAAGCCGCTGGAAAAAAGGCTGAAGAAGTTTGAGTCTCTTTCCCCGCTGCTGGAAATAGAGGTTGCGCGCAGCACTCGCCATCACCACAAAGGGAAAGTATATCATGCGGAGGCCAATCTTACTCTGGGTGGGGTTTTGCTGAGAGCCGAGGTGGACGATGAGGATGTCCGCACGGCCTGCGACCTGCTGGAAAAAGAATTGTTGGGGGAGTTGTCCAAGCACCTGGATAAGACAAGGTCTGTAACCAAAAAAAACGCCAGATCCGTCAAGGGTGTTGTATGAGTTATGGAATTTTTTAGAAATATTCTAGACGCCCGGCCGCGGATAGAAAAAACTATTCAAAAGTATGGTTACGCCACCGAGCATAATTATCACTGGTACCAATACTGCTCTGCCGATAGGAAGGGAAAATCAGACGGAATTCTGGCTTTGTCCGCAGACGGATCAGCCCTTTTAACCCAAGAAAACGACAGGATAAATTATGTTTTTTCTGAACCCCTGGCCAACGGAGATCGCCGCCAGGAAATTTTGGAGGAATATCTTGAATATGTGTTTGCCAAGACTGATGTAAAAAAAGTATCCCTGGAACTGAACACCGGGCTGAGAAAAAAACTTTTAGCCAATCTACCTTCTCATCTTAGGGCCAGCGCCACAAACTACACCCTGGAGTGGCCCGTTATGAATCTGGAGAAGTTTGATTTGGCTCTTCCCGGAGGACATTTTAAACATATCCGCAATGCTCGCAGTAAATTTTATCGCGAGCATAAAGTTGAGATAAAAGATGCCAGACAAGTAGAAAAAAAAGAACTTGAAAAAATAGTTGATGACTGGAAGAAACAAAGAGGCGCTAAGGACCGTACCTGGTCCGACCGTTACTACAATATGATTGAGAATGGTTTTGCGGGAACGCAGGGAGGCCGTGCTATGGTGGTAGACGGTGAAATCCACGGATTCAATGCCGGCTGGCTGATACCCAATTCCCAAAGATATTACGGCGCGGTGGGCCTGCACGACTATTCTTATGCCGACCTCGGTCTGATGATTTATCTGGAGGATTTGGAATGGATGAAAAAACAAGGATTTAAAGAGGCAGACATGGGCGGGGGAGAAAAAGCGCTTACTAATTTTAAAAATCAATTTAATCCCGAATCTTTTTATAAAACCCACGTGTTTTCCGTGGTTCGGAAGTAAGCTGACGAGTAAACATATAAATGGAAAAAGACGAACAATCTAAAAATACCGGTCCGGAGGTGAAGACCGCCAAAAAATTTCTCTTTGTCTCCTACGAGAGCTTGAGCGGAGATTTGGCTTGGCAAATTTTAAAAGAAGGCAATGAAGTAAAAATCTGTGTTAAAGATCCCGATGATCAAGATGTCTATGACGGCTTTTTGGAAAAAGTTCCGGATTGGAAGGTGTTCAAAGACTGGGCTGATGTAATTGTTTTCGATGATACTGGTTTTGGAAGCGTGGCCGATTCATTGAGAAAAGAAGGAAAGGTGGTGGTGGGCGGATCGGTATATACGGACAAGTTGGAAATGGACCGGGAGTTTGGGCAGGAAGAAATGAAATCAGTCGGCATGAATGTCCTGCCGCACTGGGATTTTATGGATTTTGACGAAGCCACAAAATTTATCCGCGAAAATGTCGGGCGTTATATCTTTAAGCCTTCCGGCGACATCTCCTCGGAGCAGAAAGGAATTTTGTTTATCGGCCAGGAAGAAGACGGCAAAGACTTGATAGAAGTTCTGGAGCATAACAAAAAAAGCTGGTCTAAAAAAATCAAAAAATTTCAGCTACAGAAGGTGGCGACGGGTGTGGAAATTGCCACTGGCGCTTTCTTCAACGGCCAAGATTTTATTTATCCGGTCAACGTCAACTTTGAACACAAAAAACTTTTTCCGGGAGACATCGGCCCCTACACTGGGGAAATGGGCACGCTGATGTATTGGACCCAGCCCAACCAGATTTTCAACGTTACGCTGGCTAAAATGAAGGACAAACTGGCCGAGAGTAAGTATGTCGGCTACGTAGATGTGAATTGCATTGTCAACGCCCGCGGCATCTATCCCTTGGAGTTTACCTGCCGGTTTGGCTATCCGACCATCAGTATCCAGATGGAGGGGGTATTGAGCAACTGGGGAGATTTTTTGTATGCTCTGGCTCGCGGAGAAAACTTTGAATTAAAGACCAAAAGGGGTTTTCAAATCGGCGTGGTGGTCGCCGTACCCCCTTTTCCTTACAACGATAAGACGGAATTTAGCACCTATAAAGATTCTTCCATTCTTTTCAAGAAACCTAATACAGATGGGGTGCATTTGGGTGATGTGAAGCTGGTTGACGGCGACTGGAAACTTGCCGGAGAAAGCGGCTACGCCTTGGTGGTAACGGGATCCAACGGCACGGTGGAGGAAGCCCGGCATCAAGTCTATCGCCGGCTCAAAAATATAATGTTGCAGAATATGTATTACCGTACGGACATCGGCGTAAAATGGAACAAAGACAGCGACCAGTTGCAGACCTGGGGATACTTGTATTGATACAAAAATCTCGTTTTTCCATAACTAAAAAGAGGTAAATTGGCAAGCCCTCCTAAGTTTTTTTGGCCACATAAAATTTAGGAGGGCAAGGTTGCGGGGTTGGGGAGGTCAGGTTAGGATGTTGGCATGATTATAGACATCCATACACATATTGACGAGGAACAACATTTTCATTCCTATATGAAAAAGACCAATGGTCGTATTGGTTTGGTTTTTGTCCTGCATTGGTACAAGAATGATTTTAATAAGCTAAGGCTGTTTATTGATTCCAAACCAAACCTTCGTCTGATAGCCGGGCTCAACATGGACAATCCCAAACATATTGAGGAGCGGTTGGCGGAGCTGGAAGTCTTATTGCAACAAAAAAAGATTGTGGGCTTGAAGCTTTACCCGGGATACCAGCATTTTTTTGTCTCGGAGCAAAAAGTTTTTCCGGTAGCCAAGTTATGCCTGAAATATGACAAGCCGCTGGTCATCCACTCCGGCGATGTTTATGATTTGGAAAATGAAGCTGTTTTAAAATACTCCCATCCCGTGTATGCAGACGAGCTGGCTGTGCTTTTCCCGGATCTCAAAATCGTGCTGGCTCACTTCAGCTTTCCCCACTTGCTGGAATGCGCCAATATCGTAAGTAAAAATAAAAACGTCTATACGGATATTTCCGGTACTATTGTAGACGACCTGCCGAAACGCGAAGCTGAAAATCTATATAAGGAATACAAAAGAGACATGCAAAGAGTTTTGAATTATTTTCCGGATATCCGGTCTAAAATAATGTTTGGCACCGACTATGGGGGAGAGGATACGCCTTTAAATGAAGTGGAGATGTATATCCGTTTGGTTAAAGAAGTTTTTGCCAAGAAAGAACAGGAACATGTTTTCTCGGGACTGGCTCAGGAATTGTTTTTGTCGTAAAAATTAGATCTCTTGATAAATACCAACCGGCATTGAAAAATGCCTATTTTTATTGTAATATCCGATTATCGTTATGAGTATTTTAACCAAAGTTTTTGGCGATGCCAACGCCCGCTATACCAAGTCCTTGCAACCACAGGTTCAAAGGATTAATTCTTATGAGCCGGATTTTGAGAAACTCTCGGATGAGGCGCTAAAAAATAAAACCGAGGAATTTAAAAAAGAATTAGCCAGCGAAAAAAAACTGGATGATATTTTGCCCGTTGCTTTTGCGGCTGTGCGGGAAGCGGCCAAAAGGACTTTGAAACAAAGGCACTTTGACGAACAGCTTATTGGCGGTATCGTCTTATATCAGGGAAAAATTGCCGAGATGAGAACGGGAGAAGGAAAGACTTTAGTTGCTACTTTGCCTTTATATCTAAATTCTTTGACGGGCCGCGGGGCGCACCTGGTTACCCCCAACGATTATCTATCCCGCGTGGGTGCGGGTTGGATGGGTGCGGTGTATTACGCCCTAGGTGTCTCTACCGGAGTGGTGACTCACGATTTCTCCGGTATTTACGATCCTTTATATACAGACACACAAGAACACGGGGATGATCGTCTAAGTCATTTCCGTGCCTGTAGCCGCCACGAGGCCTATATGGCTAACGTAACTTACGGCACCAACAACGAATTCGGTTTTGATTATTTGCGGGACAATTTAGAATATCTGCCGGAGCAGCTCCGCCAGCGAGAACACAATTTTGCGATAGTGGATGAAATAGACTCCATTTTAATTGACGAGGCCCGCACTCCTCTGATTATATCCATGCCCGATGAAGACTCGGCTGATTTGTATAAGATTTTTGCAGGCATCACTCCGAAATTAAAAGAAAACATTGACTATAATGTGGATGAAAAAATGAAAGCGGTATCCATTACGGAGGACGGAATAAACAAAGTAGAAAAAATTTTGGGAGTGGAAAATATTTATGAGGAAAAAGGAGTGCGTTTTGTAAGGCATCTGGAGCAGTCGCTCAGGGCGCATGCTCTTTTCCGGCGCGATAAGGACTATGTGGTAAAAAATGGCGAGGTCATAATCGTGGATGAATTTACCGGGCGTCTAATGCCCGGGCGGAGATGGTCCGAAGGACTGCACCAGGCGATTGAAGCGCGGGAAGGCGTAAAAGTACAGCAAGAATCACGGACGCTAGCCACCATCACTTTTCAAAATTATTTCCGTATGTACGGCAAGTTGTCCGGCATGACGGGTACCGCGCAGACCTCGGCCGAGGAATTCCACAAAGTCTATAATCTGGACGTGATTACCATTCCTACTCATCGTCCGATGGTGCGCAAAGATTCCCAGGACCTAATTTTCCGCACAGAGAAAGGCAAATATCAGGCAGTAGCCAGAGACGTCAAAGAAAGGCATGCCAAAGGCCAGCCGGTTTTGATTGGCACGGTGTCCATCGAAAAAAACGAACGGCTTTCTAAAATACTGCAGGTAGAGGGCGTGCCCCATGAGCTGCTGAACGCCAAGAACCATGAGCGCGAGGCCTTGATTATCGCGCAGGCCGGACGTAAGGGGGCTGTGACGGTCGCGACCAATATGGCCGGACGCGGGGTGGATATAATTTTGGGAGGCACTACTGCGGATTCGCCAGAGGCGGAGGAAGTCAAAAAACTCGGCGGGCTTTGCGTCATCGGTACCGAAAGGCACGAGGCGCGCCGGATTGATAACCAGCTTCGCGGACGAGCCGGACGTCAGGGCGACCAGGGCTCTTCGCAATTTTTTGTATCGCTGGAGGATGACCTGATGAGGATTTTCGGGTCGGATCGCATCAAGCGGATGATGGAAACTTTTGGCATACCCGAAGACCAGCCGATTGAGCATAAAATGGTCTCGCGCGCGATAGAATCCGCGCAGGAAAAAATAGAAGGATTTCATTTTGATTCCCGCAAGCACGTTTTGGAATACGACGATGTGTTGAACAAACAGCGCACCACGATTTATAAAATGCGCCGCGATATTCTTTTTGCATGTGTTAGTCATTCTGATCCGCCAGCGGGCGGAGAAGAATCTCTCACCTTGCGAGATAAAATTTTGGATATGGTGGAGGCGGAAATAGAACGTCTCGTGCATTTCCATACCGCCGGAAGTATTGGTGAATGGAATCTGGAAGAAATATCCGAGGGTATTAAAGCAATGGCTGGAGTATCCGAGGACATCCACGCATCACTGCGGGAGATTGCGGGCAAAGACGGCGGAGCCGAAGAAAAGAAAGGAGAAATAATCAGCTATCTGCAAGGCTTGGCCAACGACATCTACGAACGGCGGGAAAAAGAAATGGGGGAGCAGGCGATGAAAAATATTGAGCGGGTGGTGCTCCTGCGCTCCGTAGATATGCTTTGGATGGACCATCTGGATCAGATGGAGCATCTGCGCGACTCGGTGCGTCTGCGCGCCTACGGACAGCGCGACCCACTGGTGGAGTATAAAAACGAAGGGATAAAACTATTCCGTGAATTGCAGATAGCTATAAAAATGCAGGTGGTCAGCAATATCTTCAAAGTCGGCGGTATGCCCGCTGAAGAAAAACCCCGTAATATCAGGGAAGTCCATCCTAGCGCCGAACTATCTCTGGGCGCGCAAAATAATCCTACCGCCGAGGAGCCCGCCCCCAAAGCTCACGAAGCTGGCCGCAATGACCCATGCCCGTGCGGGTCAGGTAAAAAGTTTAAAAAGTGTCATGGGAAATAATCCGTGTTAAGATGTTTTTATGCCTATAAAAAATATAAAAGATATAATTTCTAAAGATGATCTCCGAAAGATAGCCAAACACCAGTTTGGGGATATGGTAAAAGTAGTCGTGGATATTGAACTGGGAATTATGACTATCGGCGGAGAACTCCACGCCGATGAGGAGGCAATAATGATCCGAGATGGATCAAAACAGCAAAATTTGTGGGGGGTCAATCTTTATCCGGACGTAGTTGGGAGTGATTGGATAGAGTTTAATTCCATGATTAATATCCGGCCAAGCCAGGGCAACCGATCTCGGGACGTGGAAAATCCGACTATTCAAGAAAGGATCAGAGAAATTATTTCTAGACTTATTCCAAACTAAGATGGAATATCGGCACCAAGAATTATCTCATGGAAAATGGTCTGAATTTTCTTTGGCCGAACAAATGGGGAACATAGGAAGCGAGGTGGACCGCGCGGTGAAGTGGCAAGACAAGGACAGAGAAAAATTTCAAAATTCCTTTGAAAGGGCGCTGGAGTTGCTGGATCTGACCATCCAGGATTCTCGCTGGGCAAACCGCCTGCAAGAAATTGTCCGCGCGCGCGAAGTATTATGCGACGCGCTTACTGACGGAAAAGAATATCACAGTTCTCTGAAACAAATCAATAAGTATTTTTTTTATTTTGCCCTGTTGGCTCGTATTCAAAAATAATTATGCCTAACACAGACATTGTCACGGCGTTTAAATTATGCTAATATGCCAGCATGCTTAGCGAATTCATAACAAAAAAGTTAAAAGAAGCCCGGTATAAACTTCTTAAAAACGGGAGCTATTTTGGGGCGATACCCGGATTAAAAGGCGTGTGGGCTAACGCCAAAAATCTGGAAGACTGTCGAGAAGAGCTTAGGAGTGCCCTGGAGGATTGGTTGTTATTTAGCGTTAAAGAGGGAGATTTGATTCCCGGATTACGTGTTGGAGTTGATCGCCGAAGGTTGGTAAGACATGCCTAAAAATATTTCTTGGAGAAAAATGGTTTAAAAATTCAGAAGACTGGGATTTGATGGCCCCTATGCAGGCGGCTGTCATTTATTTATGAAAGGTCGTGGTAGGAAAGTTATAATTCCCAATCCGCACCGCGGCGATATTTCCAAACACCTTGTTGCGGAGATTTTATACCAAGCCGGTATTTCTGTTGAAGATTGGGAGAATACATAAACCTGGTTACTGCGACTCTACCCAGGTGGTAGGAAATATAAGAAGTGCCATGGGAAATAAAAAGAAAATCCTAACCCTTTGCATCATCCACCGGCATCCGCAGGTCCTTTTGGGGATGAAGAAAAGAGGATTTGGGGCGGGTAGATGGAATGGCTTTGGAGGTAAACTGCACGATGGCGAGACCATAGAGCAAGCTACTTTTAGAGAACTAAAGGAGGAGGCCGGCGTTATACCTAAAGAGATAAGAAAAATAGCAGTGTTTGACTTTGAGTTTATCGGCAATCCGGAGATTATGGAAGTACACCTTTTTAAGGGCTTGGATATAAAAGAAGACCCGCGGGAAAGCGAGGAAATGCGGCCGCAGTGGTTTGATGTGAATCAGGTGCCATTTGACGAAATGTGGCCGGATGACATACATTGGTTTCCTTTGTTTCTGGCAGATAAGAAATTTAGAGCCAAGTTTTTATTTGGGGAGTCCGACAAAATAATGGATATGAAAATAACTGAAGTAAAAGAATTGTGAAAAAAAATAAAAAAACAATTTTAGTTACGGGCGGCGCGGGGTTTATCGGCAGCCATCTCTGTGGGCGGCTTTTAGAGCAGGGGCACAAAGTTCTGTGTTTGGACAACTTTTTCACGGGCAGTAAAAAAAACATTCAACACATTCTGAAAAACAAGGATTTCAAATTGATAGAGCATGATATCATTGAGCCGATTTTTTTGAAACCTGATCAGATTTACAACCTCGCCTGTCCGGCCAGTCCGGTGCACTATCAGGAAAATTCCATTCGCACAGTAAAAGCCAACACTATCGGGATGATCAATATCCTGGGTATGGCCAAGAAAACCGGGGCAAGGATTTTGCAGGCCTCCACCTCCGAAGTTTATGGAGACCCGAAAGAGCATCCCCAAAAAGAGTCATATTGGGGCAATGTAAATCCTATCGGTGTCCGCAGCTGTTATGATGAGGGCAAGCGGGTAGCCGAGACTTTGTGTTTTGATTATCACCGTGAACACGGGGTGGATATCCGGATTGTCAGGATTTTTAATACTTATGGGCCAAAAATAAATAAGCACGACGGCCGAGTGGTATCCAATTTTATTTTGCAGGCGTTACAAAATAAGCCGATTACCATATATGGCGACGGCTCGCATACCCGGAGTTTCTGCTATGTGGACGACATGGTAGATGGCTTAATAAAAATGATGAACAAGGAAAAAATAACGGGGCCGATAAACCTAGGCAATCCGGCTGAATTTAAAATCATAGATTTGGCCAAAAAAATAATATTTCTAACCGGTTCTAAATCCAAAATAAAAAAGATGCCTTTGCCGTCTGATGACCCACAGCGACGCCGGCCGGATATTACGCTGGCCCGCCGTACGCTAAACTGGGAGCCGAAAGTAGGATTGGAAGACGGCTTAAAGAAAACCATAGAATATTTTAAAAATGTGTTGTAACTTTCTTTGCGTCATTGCGAGGAACGAAGTGACGCGGCAATCTTATTTATTGTCATTCTGAGGCGAAGCCGAAGAATCTAATTAGATCCTTCGCTATCGCTCAGGATGACCCTGCTGGGTCAAATCGCCACGCGGAGTTTATATTGAGCACATTCGCTACGCTCAGTATAAACTCCGCGAACGTACTCGCGATGACAATATTATTTATGAAAAATAAAAAAATTATCGTCGCCGTATCGGGAGGTTTTGATCCGGTACATATCGGCCACGTGCGGATGTTTCAGGAAGCCAAGAAACTTGGTGATGATTTGGTGGTGGTTTTGAACAACGACCACTGGTTAAGAAATAAAAAGGGTTTTGTTTTTATGCCGCAAAAAGAGCGCAAGGAGATAATAGAGGCTTTGGCTTGTGTGGATAAAGTAGTCTTCACGAAACATAAAGCCAATCCGCAGGATATGAGTGTCTGCGCGGAGCTTGCCTCTTTAAAACCGCATATATTTGCCAACGGGGGAGACCGCTGGAGCCACAATGTGCCCGAGTCTAAAGTCTGTCGCGAACTCGGCATCAAAACCGTTTTCAATATCGGCCGGGGAGGCAAGGTGCAATCAAGCTCGTACTTAACCAAGAAAGCCGCCAGGCATCTCAATGGCAAGCATGTTCAAGGGTCTAAGGTTTAACCGAAAGTTTATCTAAAGAATTATTTCAGCAAATCTCGCCCCGTAGTGAACGCAAAGCGTTCTACTACCGGGGTCTCAATAGCCATAAATAAAAAATTGCCAACCACGGGGGTTGGCAATTCCTGTTT
>CAYHON010000004.1:31611-36661 GCA_964358425.1 uncultured Candidatus Saccharibacteria bacterium
TCTCAATAGCCATAAATAAAAAATTGCCAACCACGGGGGTTGGCAATTCCTGTTTTGCGGCCGCGAATATTCGCGGCCTACTTGAGCAGTGTCAGCTTCTTGACGATTAGGTAATCACGAACCCGTAACCTTTGAGAGGGGTGCTGTCCGAGAGCAGAACTCGCAGGTGGACTTCACCCGACGGCGCAGGATCGGAGACAAACTTCACTTCCGCTGTTTCGCCACGAGCCTCTGGCGTCCAGATAAAACCGGACACAAAGCCGATGACGAAATATACGGTGAACAGCTTCTTCCAGTTCATAAGAACCCTCCTTTGTGGAAACTTCGGTTAACTGCTTACTGCTTTTAGTTTTTTCCGCTCATATAAATAAAGCGGAGGTTTGTGCTACTAAAAGATTAACATATAAAATGTTAAAGTCAATTGTTGAATATCCCCACCCATGTAGCATAATTAAAATATGCCCCGTGCGACAACCCCGTACTGCAACCCTTCGGGTTGGAATACAGGGCTCCGCTCCCCGGGGTCGCTCCGCTTCTTGAAGATTAAAAAACAATTATTTATTATCGAAGCATAGCCCTGTGGCCGAGCTTGCTCTGCCACGGGGTTGTAGCACAGGGTATGCCCAACGGCCGCACGGAAAAACTAAGGCAAATTAAAGACGAGATAGTGGGTCTAAAAAGCTCGCCGCTTTTTCGTGAGAGGATTAAAAATAAATCCTTTCCAGTGATAGGCGAGGGGAATCATGAGGCAAGAATAATGTTTGTGGGGGAGGCGCCGGGGAGAAACGAAGCCGAATCGGGCCGGCCTTTTTGCGGGGCGGCCGGGCGGATACTTGACGAATTGCTCGCGTCTATAAATATCCCGCGCGCGGGAGTCTACGTAACCAACATCGTCAAAGATCGCCCTCCGCAAAACCGCGATCCCTTGCCGGAAGAAATTGAGATATACGCCCCGTTTCTGGATCGGCAGATTGAAATCATTCAGCCAAAAATCATTGCGACCCTCGGACGATTTTCCATGAAATACATAATGGAAAAATTCGGTCTGGGGCAGGAGCTAAAGACCATCAGCCGGATGCACGGGCAAGTGTACGAAGTTGGCGCATCTTACGGAAAAATAAAAATAATACCTTTTTACCATCCGGCTATGGCTCTGTATAACCCGGGCATAAAAGACGATTTAAAGAAGGATTTTAAAATTTTGGAAGGATAATTTATTTGTGCCGCAACCCGTGGATAAAAAGCGGATAGCGAGCGAAACTTGACTTTTTTTGGGAATAGGAGTATACTGGACTTATTGTAAGTGTTTCTCGTTGAGTTTCCTTTTGCCTTTGTAAGGCGTCGAAGGGGACACCAGAGAAGGTCGCCTTACAAAAATAAAGCAAATATTAGATTGATGGCAAAGAAACTTTATGTAGGTGGTCTTCCTTACAAGACTACCGATGCTGAGCTTCGCGATGCTTTCTCCAAAGCCGGAGCCGTGGATTCTGCCACCGTTATCATAGACAAGATGACCGGCCGATCCAAAGGATTCGGTTTCGTAGAAATGTCTAACGATGACGAAGCCAATGCCGCCATAGAAATGTGGAATGGCAAAGAGCTGGACGGCAGGACCTTGACGGTCAATGAAGCCCGACCTCTGCAGCCTCGAGCTCCTCGCTCGGATGGCGGCGGACAAGGTGGTCGAGGTGGATTCGACCGAGGTTCCCGAAGCTGGTAAACCAATACTGGTTTCAAAACAACCCCGATGTAATATCGGGGTTGTTTTGTTTTCCACAGATGTATTGCTGTTTTATCCGGGTAGAAGTAAAATAAGGTTATATTGCGATGATAATAATTTATACTAAAATCGGATGTCCGTGGTGCGAGGAGGTTTTAGATTTTCTGCGGGGGCACAAAGTAGCTTTTGAAGAAAGAAATGTCACCAGCAATCCGGCTTTTTTTCAGGAGCTGGTTAAAAAATCCGGGCAAAACAAAGCCCCGACTCTGGATATAGACGGCCATATTATGGCCGACACGGACGCAGAGCAGGTGGCTAAATATCTGGGAATCGGATTGGCGGCTAAAGATGATGTTCAGGCCGGAGGAGTGTGTCCTATAGAGTAATTAATAATTAAAAAAATAATTTTATGGATCCCAACGACCCCAATCAAACTATGAATCCCGGTGGAGCTAATCCGGCTTTTCCTCCCGTGTCGGCGCCCAACCCGCCGCCATCACTCCCACGCCCGATGCCCCCGCCTCCACCACTCGCCTCTTTTATTCCGCCAACTCCCTCCGTAGAGCCCCTAATGCCGCACAAAGAAATGGAAAGACCGCCGGTTGCTCCTCCACCGCCGCTATCACCCCCTCCTTCGACACCCGCGCCCCGTCCGATGCCGGCCGCTCCGGCTTCTGCTCCCGTTTCAATTTCTGCTCCCGTTTCAACAATGCCCACGCCCGCACCCGCCAAAAAAAAGTGGGTTTGGGTAGTGGTAATCATTGTGGTGGTGCTGGGGCTTTTCTTGGGATACGAATATATACTTTATCGGTCACTGACAGGCTCGCCGCCGCCCACTCTGACTCAATAATTAAGATTATTGAAACCCGCTTCGCTTTCAGCCGGGCGGGTTTTGTGTTAATTTAGATTTATGTTTGGAAAAAACAATTTTAAAAAACAAATTAAAAACGACAAGTATTCCTGGACCCGCCACGCGCAGGATAAGATGCGCTATTACCGCCTGACGGAGGCGAGGATAAAAAGGATTATCCGAAACCCGGCCAGAACCGAAGAAGGAGTATTGGATAACGCCATTGCCTGTATGCAGCCGGCTGAAAGCAAGAATTATTCAGAAATATGGACGATGTATTTGCTGGAAAAATCCGACGACCTTAGTTTTTCGTCGCTTAGAAAAATACAAAACTCCCGGTTCAAAATTATCACCGCTTGGCGCTATCCGGGTAAAAGTCCCGAAAGAGAGCCGATACCAGCCGAGATTTTGAGGGAAATTAAAAATTTAATATAAAATGCTAAAAACACCTATCAAAATATCGCCATCGGGTTTGAGTAATTTGCTGGAATGCCCACGTTGTATGTGGATGCAGTACAACGAAGAAGTTAAACGCCCGCGCGGGATTTTCCCGTCCCTGCCCGATGGGATGGACAATGTTTTCAAAAAATATTTTGACGAATACCGGAGCCGGGGAGAAATGCCTCCGGAAATAGACGGCAAGGCAGACGGAACTCTTTTTACGGACATAAAGCGGCTAAACTCCTGGCGGGATTTTGATTTTGGCCGTGGTGGGATGAGGACACAAGTACCGGAGTTTAAGATGGTTGTCGCGGGGGCGATAGATGATTTGCTGGTCTCTACGGCGGGCAAATATATACCCTTTGATTTTAAAACCCGCGGATACCCCAACAAAGAGGATACGCACGAACACTATCGGACCCAGATTGACTTATACTCGCTTTTGTTTGAGCGCAACGGCCTGCCTCCGGCCGATTACGGCTACCTGCTTTTTTTCTGGCCGGAGTCTTATGGTCTCGGCAGGGCTAATTTCAAAACGGAGCTTGTCCGGATGGATGTGTCTCCCAGCCGGGCGTTAAGCCTGCTGGAAAAAGCTTATAAAATTATTACCGGCCCCAAACCAAAAAGCCACGCCATGTGCGAATATTGTTTGTATAGGGGAGTGTAGGTAGAAGTTAGAATCTAGAATTTAGAAGCTCGAGTGGATTTATTCTAAATTCACGATTCTATATTATGTTTAAAGTATGCAAAGAGGTGTCGCCACATTTACGCTGGATTACGGCAAATGCCCCAAATGGCTGTTTGACCGGATGGTGCGGCTGGGGCGCGAGATGACGAGAGTCCTGATTGAGGAATACGGCCCGGATGAATTTATCAAAAGAATTGCCGATCCTGTCTGGTTCCAATCGCTGGGGACGGTTTTGGCTTTTGACTGGAACGCCTCTGGCCTGACGACTATTCTGACCGCCGCGCTGAAAGAAGCCATCCGCGGAGAGGAAAGAAATTTTGGGGTGTTTATCTGCGGCGGCAAGGGCAAGACTTCGCGCCGGACTCCGGAGGAAATCCAAAACTGGGGAGAGCGTCTGGCTTTGCCGGAGACGGAGGTGGATAATCTGGCCTACAATTCGCGGATGGCAGCCAAGGTGGACAGCTCGCTCATCCAGGACAGCTATCAAATTTATCATCACAGCTTTTTCTTCTCCAAAAACGGGGCGTGGTCCGTAGTACAACAGGGGATGAATACGGAAGATCAGACTGCTCGCCGGTATCATTGGTTTTCGGAAAACGCCAAAGACTTGGTCTGCGAGCCGCACTCGGGCATCTCCTCGCAAATCAATCAGGACGAAGTCTTGAATTTGGTGGCTAAAAAAAGCGGAGACACCCGCGAAAAATCTACCGAGCTCGTGCAGTCAGGCTACGGTCCCTTGATGAAAGAAATAAATCTTATCCGTAAGCATTATAATTCTTTGTCGCGGATGGTATCTATAGAAAGCGGGGGAGAGCAACTAACCCTTTTAAAACTTGAAGATACGGAGTTTACCCATCATCCGGTCATAAAAGAAGATTTTGCCAAGAGCAAATATCTGGATAAAATTTTGGCCAAAGTGGTTTATGAAAAACCGGAAGACTATGAAAATTTACTGGCTACCCAAGGAGTGGGGCCGAAAACTATGCGCGCTCTAGCATTGGTAGCCGAAGTAGTCTTTGGCGCCAAGCCGTCGTATGAGGACCCGGCCCGCTATAGTTTTGCGCACGGGGGCAAGGACGCGACACCTTATCCGGTGGACAGGCCGACTTATGACCAAACCATAAAAATACTGCGCGATACGGTTCAGAAAACAAAAATAAATGTTTTGGAAAAAAGAAAAATGCTTAACCGACTACCTACCTTGCCAATTTGACACACTCCTGCTAATGTTATAAATAACTTTTATGGCCGTATCCGCGGAAAAAAAAGTAATGACTCTTAAAAAAGCGAGAACATTGGCTCTCGTTTTTTTGCTGGCCGGAATTCTGCTCGGAGCCTTTGATGCGCCCGA
>CAYHON010000004.1:36761-38060 GCA_964358425.1 uncultured Candidatus Saccharibacteria bacterium
CAGGCGGATTTGAGCAGTATCTCCTCGGCTGATTACTCAACTTCCATGGACTCCGTGCGGGATATTATAGAAAGAAGGGTAAATTTATTTGGCGTGTCCGAGCCGCAGGTTTTGGTGGAGAAATCGGGCGGGGATTGGCGGCTGGCGGTGGAGCTGGCCGGAGTAAAAGATATAAATCAGGCCATCAAGCTCATCGGAGAGACCCCCTTTTTGGAATTTAAAGAACAAAGACCGGAGGCGGAAAAAAAACAAATAGAAGAGGCGCAGAAAAAAGGAGAAAGATTAACCGAGGATCCTTATTTTGTTTCTACCGGGCTCACCGGGAGGCACGTCAAAAAAACTCAACTTAACTTTGAACAAACTACCTACCAGCCCGAAATTGATTTGGAGCTTACCGATGAGGGCGCCAAAATGTTTGCGGAAATTACCAAAAGAAACATAGACAAAGTGCTGGCTATTTATTTGGACGGCGCGCCGATTTCGGCGCCGACAGTGAGAGAAGAAATAGCCGGCGGACGGGCGCAAATCACCGGCCAGTTTACTCCGCAGGAGGCTAAAGAACTGGTAGGCCGTCTCAATGCCGGAGCGCTACCCGTGCCGATAAACCTTATTTCCCAGCAGACCGTGCAGGCGAGCCTCGGAGTAGAATCTTTAAATCGTAGCCTGAAAGCAGGCTTGATTGGGTTTCTCGCCATAGCTTTGTTTATGCTTCTTTGGTACCGCTTACCGGGAGTGGTGGCGGTGCTGGCCCTCCTGCTTTACGTGGCCATCCTCCTGGCAATTTTTAAACTAATTCCGGTTACGCTAACCGCCGCCGGTATTGCCGGACTTATTTTATCCATAGGTATGGCAGTGGATGCCAATATTTTGATTTTTGAAAGGATGAAAGAAGAAATGCGCCACGGCAAAATAACCGAGGAGGCTATCCGCGACGGTTTTACCCGCGCCTGGACCTCCATCCGTGATTCCAACGTATCCAGCCTGATTACTTCCGCCATCCTTTACTGGCTCGGCACCAGCGTGGTCAAAGGATTTGCTTTAACTTTGGGCCTCGGCATAATTATTTCCATGTTTTCCGCTATCAGTGTTACCCGTACCCTGCTTTTTGCCATCAAGGCTCGCCATTCGGAAAAGTGGCGCGCGCTTTTTGCCGCCGGTTTAAAACGACAAAACCATGCTTAATATAATAGGACGAAAAAATATATTTCTTACTATCTCCGGCATATTATTTCTGGCGAGTTTTGTGGCTCTGGGAATTTGGGGCCTGAAATTGGGTATAGATTTTACCGGCGGGTCATC
>CAYHON010000004.1:38160-43620 GCA_964358425.1 uncultured Candidatus Saccharibacteria bacterium
GGGAAAGAATTGAGAAATAAATCTATTATGGCGGTGGTGCTCGCTTTGGTATTTATCATCCTCTACGTAGCTTGGGCCTTCCGGCATGTATCCAAACCGGTGTCCTCCTGGAAATATGGCGTAGCGGCCATCGTGGCGCTTTTCCATGACGTAGTAATACCTTTGGGAATTTTTTCCGCACTCGGCCATTTTAAGGGAGTGGAAATAGACACGCTTTTTATAACCGCTATTCTTACAATCCTTGGGTTTTCGGTGCACGATACCATCGTGGTTTTTGACCGCATCCGAGAAAACTTGCGTAAGCTTAAACAAAGCGAGCAGTTTGATGTAACGGTCAATCGCAGTATCAACGAAACTCTAGCTCGATCCATAAACACCTCATTTACCGTGCTTTTGGTACTTTTGGCTGTCTTTTTCTGGGGAGGGGAGACGACTCATTATTTCACCCTAGCTCTGATGCTGGGAGTTATTTTCGGCACCTACTCGTCCATATTTATAGCCAGTCCCGTAGTGGTTATTTGGAATAGAATTTCTTCTGGCAAGAGGTAAACAAGGATTATTGACAATGTTTAGAGGGCGTGCTACTTTTAAAACGTTAATAAATATATAAAATGTCTAAGATAAATTTACCGAGCACTCCCCAGGAGGCGACTAAAATAATTTTAAAAAAACTTCCAACCCGTCGTATGCGGGATGTTTTGGAAAAACGCTTTGGCCTGAAGAACGGCCGCCGGATTACACTGGAGGCTATCGGTAAGGAATATAAAATTACCAGAGAAAGAGTTCGTCAGATTGAAGCCGACGCTCTTAAACACCTTGGCAGGAAAGAAAATTTGGAAGAAATAGAACCGGTTTTTGCGGCCATGGCTAATCATCTGAACTCTCAAGGGGGGGTTATGGCCGAGCATCATCTTTTATCGGCTGTAAGCGATGATGTCAAAAACCATCCGCACGTGTCTCTTTTGCTGGGGATAGCCCCCGGTCTGAAGAAGTTGGCTGAAGATGACAATCATCATGTCCGTTGGACGGCCGATATGTCCTTATCCCAAAAAGTAGAGGGGGTAATGCTGGCTGTAGCCAAGGATTTAAACCAAGACAAAAAAACCGTCTCGCGGGATATTCTAATGTCTTTAATAAATAAAAACAGCCGGGAGTTAATCGGCGGGTCTCTTAATTCCGATGTTTGGGAAGCGTATTTGGCAACCTCCAAAGTAATTGCCAGTAATCCTTATGGAGAATACGGCCTCACTTCTTGGCCCGCCATAAGCCCGCGAGGAATCAAAGACAAAGCTTTTGTTGCTCTAAACCGCCAAGGAAAGGCGATGCACTTTTTGGAAATAGCCAAAGCCATCAATCAAGCCGGCTGGTCCAAGAAAAAAGCTCATCCACAAACCGTCCATAACGAGCTTATAAAAGACCAGAGATTTGTGCTGGTGGGGCGGGGTCTTTATGCTTTGCGAGAGTGGGGATATGAGCCCGGAGTAGTCCGCGATGTTTTGGTGTCGGTGCTGAAAAAATCTACCCAGCCTATGACCAAGGAGGAAATAATCAAAAGCGTTATGGATAAGCGTTTTGTAAAAGCCCCCACTATCCTTTTAAATCTGCAAAACAAGAGCTTGTTTAAGAAAAACGAAGAGGGAAAATATAGTCTGGTTTAATTTCCATACAAAAAGTACCAGCTTAATTTTATAGGAAAAAAGGCCTCTACTCGAGGGGTTCTTGCTGTGCGAATAATAGTAATATGTTATACTTATAGCACAATTCATATAAGCTTATTTTTTGTGTCCAGGAAGCAACAGAAACAATTAATTAGACTTGTTTTCTATTTAATCCTAATTATTGCGGTTTTTATTTTAATTTCTTTTAACTTTTTAGTAGAGAAAGGATACTTTGATTTTTTACCTTCAGACCAGCTCCAGGCTATTGGCACAATCAGTCATGTCTCAATAAGTCTATGGTGGCTGTGGATTTTTTTGATACTCTTTTTTGTGGGCCGCAATATCTGGCTTACTTGGCGCTATTTGGTTTACAAAAAATCCATTCCCTGGGACTTGCTGGAAATACGCATTCCGCGGGAGGTGCGCCGCCCGCCTCGGGCCATGGAGCAGGTTTTTATGGCCATCTATTCTTTAATGAATTCGGCTGGAGATTTCAAGGAAAAATGGTGGGATGGCGAGGTGACTTTATGGTTTTGCGCGGAGATTGTAAGTTTCGGCGGAGACACCCGCTTTTATATGCGCGTGCCCCGGCCCCGCCGCAACGTCGTGGAGGCGGCGCTTTATGCCCAATACCAGGATATAGAAATAGTGGACGCGGAGGATTATATTAATCGTATACCGGCAACTATACCCGGAGTAAAGAAGATGGGCTATAGTTTTTTTGGCACCGAGTTGCGGCTAGCCAAGGGAGACGAATATCCCATCCGCACCTATCTTGATTTTGAAGCCAATGTGGAGGAAAAAGAGCTGGACCCTATGTCCTCCCTGCTCGAAATCATGGCCAAACTGGACCCGCGAGAGACGGTATGGGTGCAGATACTTATGCGTCCCGTGGATGACACCTGGAAAAAGAAGGGGGATAAAACCATCAAAGATTTGCAGGAAAAAGCCGGCCGCCAGCAGGCCAAGACCGAGGCCGGGACTTTTGTCTGGACCATGCCTACGCCGGGCGAGATAGAGATGCTGAAAGCCATAGACCGCAATATTTCCAAACCCGGCTTTCAGACCCTGATTCGCTTTATTTATTTCGCGCCCAACGAAATATATACGGATACTTTTCCCCGGCGCGGCATCATCGGCGCTTTCAATCAATACGCCTCGGAGTCCATGAATAAATTTGTCCATAATTTCAAGGCCTGGACGAGGGCCGATGTCTGGCATTGGCCCCGTATTTATCCCAGCAAGCGACTCAAAGCCCGCCGCGAACGGATGCTCGCCAATTACCGCCAACGCCGTATTTTGAACGACAGCAAAATGGAAACCCTGCTCAATATTAAATTCTGGGATTGGGGTTTCAAGGCCCAGAAACTTGGCAAAATGATTTTGAATGTGGAGGAGCTGGCGACCATTTTTCATCTCCCGACCTTTGTGATTATGACCAGCCATCTGCTTAAGAGGATAGAATCCCGCAAGGTAGGTCCTCCTATTGGACTGCCGATGTTCGGCGGGGAAGATGACGAATTGCCCGGTATAAAAATCAATAAAGATAAGGGCAAAAAATCAGAGTCGTTGTATGATTGATTTTTAAAGATAAAACCGCAATTAAATTTAAGTAAACAGTAGCATGGCGAAAGAAGGCAGGATACATATTGCCAAATATGCGCCTCCTCCTCCGGACCTGCCGGTCTACCAGCAGATAGATCCGCGGGAGGTTTCTTTTATTGGCCGCACCAATTACGAGGCTCCTTTGGAGTCTAAAAAATATGTTTTTGGCATAAAAAGAAAAGACCGACGGCGCCACATGTATGTCGTCGGTAAATCCGGAGTGGGGAAGTCTAAGTTTTTGGAGCTTTTGGTGCGCCAGGATATCGCCTACGGCCATGGCCTGTCTTTTATAGATCCCCACGGCGACGTGATAGATGCTATTTTGGATTTCATCCCCAAGGAGAGAGTGGACGATGTGGTGCTGATTGATCCGTCCGATCCGGAATTTTCCATCTCTTTCAATCCTCTGCAAAAAGTCCCGCCGGATATGAAGCACCAGATGGCGCAGGGGTTGATAGAGGTATTGGAAAAACAATTCGGGGCCAACTGGACTCCGCGTCTGGAGCACGTTTTTCGTTTTACCACGCTGGCCCTTTTGGATTATCCGGAGGCCACTATGCGCGGGATGATTTCTATGCTTACGGACCGGCCTTATCGCCAAAAAGTGATTGAGTATATCACGGACGACATGGTCAAAAGATTTTTTGCGGTGGAGTTTGCCGACTGGTCGGAAAAATTTGATACGGACGCGATTATACCCCTGGTCAACAAGCTGGGACAATTTTTATCTATGCCCCAGCTCCGCAATATTTTCGCCCAGAAAGAAAACAAAATACATTTTGAGGACATAATGAACCACAAAAAAATACTGTTGATAAACCTGTCCAAAGGAAAAATCGGCGAGGAAAACTCCAGTTTTTTCGGCTCTATGTTTATCACCAAGATAAAACAAGCGGGTATGAAAAGAGCCGATATGCCCGAGGAGAACCGAGTGGATTTTTATCTTTACGCTGACGAGTTCCACAACCTGGTTACGGACTCTTTCGTCAACTTATTTTCCGAGGCGCGAAAATACAGCGTCAATCTGACCGTGGCGCATCAGTATACCTCTCAACTTCTACCCGAGGTTTTGGCGACGGTTTTGGGCAATGTGGCCTCCATCGTGATTTTCAGAGTGGGCGGCGAGGACGGAGAGAAGCTGGAGATGGAGATGACCCCGGTTTTTAAGGCCAAGGATATGGTCAACCTCGGTATGCAGGAGTTTTATATCAAAATGAACATTGACGGGGAGACTTACGACCCGTTTTCCGCCGAGACTTTGAAAGTGATGCCGCCGCCGCACCGGTCTTACAAAAAAGAAATACTGGAGGCCTCGCGCCAAAAATACTCTATGGAAACCAAAGAAGTTTTGCGAAGGCTGAAAGAAGAGGAGGAAACGATGCTTTTTGGCGGAAAAAACCAGGCGAAAGAATCTTCGCCGTCCGCCTCATCTTCGGCCGAACCTGCTTCGCCGGCAGGTAGGCCGGTAAAGACGGGTGGGGGAGATTCGGCGCCTCCGGAACCACTCATCTAGAAGCTATAATCAAGAATTTAGAATGAATCCAGAAACCCGACAATGCCAGAGCTGTAAAGCCGACTTTACTATAGAGCCGGATGATTTTTTATTTTATGAAAAAATAAAAGTGTCCCAAAATGAAATTATATAAAAAGGTACTGGTTTTCGGGGTTTTTGACTGCCTGCATCCGGGGCATTTTAGTTTTTTGCGGCAAGCCAAGAAATACGGTACTTTGATGGTGGCGGTGGCTCGGGATTCTTCGGTCAAAAAATTGAAGAACAAAAAACCGGCGCAGTCTGAAAAGCAGAGGGTGGCCGTACTTAAAAAATCTTTCCCCAAAATGAGTATTTTTCTGGGGGATAAAATACTTGGGTCCTATACGGTGATAAAAACCCAAAAACCGGATATAATCTGCCTTGGATACGACCAAACTGGGTTGGCTGAAGATTTGGCCAAAAAAATAAAGATGCGAAAACCGCCCAAGATAAGAATAGTTATCCTCAAGCCGTTTAAATCCGAAAAATTTAAGTCGTCTCTCTTGTACCAAGCTTAGCTTGGTACAAGACGTAAATCATGAGTCAAGAAACCAAAATCTGTCAAAATTGTAAACAAGATTTTCGGATAGAATCCGAGGATTTTGTATTCTACGAAAAAATGAAGGTGCCTTCGCCGACTTTTTGTCCCCAGTGCCGTCTCCAGCG
>CAYHON010000005.1:0-26474 GCA_964358425.1 uncultured Candidatus Saccharibacteria bacterium
ACAAAAGTTATAACCCCGCCAAAAGTGAAAAAAAATCCCATATCCAGAAGCTTCTCGGCCTCCATTATCGTACCGCTGAAAAAATGAGTTATGCCCGGCTTGCCCGAATTACCTGCTTTAAAATAGTCTCCCAGGATTTTTATGAGATCCGGAAAGGCCTGCCGGCCATCCTCCCCCGGTTTCGTATTAGCACGACAGTGAATCATTAGAGGTTTTCGGACCTCCAGAGACAAATCTATATGTTTACGAAAAACCTCTTCCTGCTTGGCCACGGCTTCTTCGCCGGTTTCCCTATAATAATCCAGGCCGCATTCGCCAATCGCCACGACCTTCGGATGCAGGGCCAATTTTTTATAAAAATCATAGTCAAAATCTTCTCCAGTGCTCTGAAAACCGGGGCCGTCTACCTCATCTTCGTCGTGATATGATTTGTCGGTATGCACCGGATGCAATCCGACCGTAGCATACACCCCCTCGGGATATTTTTCGGTGAACCGTAAAGCCCGCTCGGAGGTAGTCCTTTGTGAGCCAACATTTACCATCCAAATTTTGGCATCCAGTGCGCGCTTGATAACCTCATCCGCATCGTCTTTATAGGCGTTGAACTGCACATGTGTGTGCGCGTCAATTAATTTTGGGGTTGTCATGTTGATGATTTTGAGTTATGGTTTACGAACCAAGTTGATATATTAATTTATACGGACAGTTATAATTTTATGTATAGAACCCAGAAAAAATTCAGCAAATACTGGGATAAGTTGATACATGACCATCTGCCTCCGCACGCCAAGCTGGCAAAATTTCAGGAGGAATTGAAGGAACATTTTAGTTTTACCCTTTGGATGTTTAAGCGATTTATAGCTCCTTTAGTTGTATTTTATATCATTACCGGTTTTTTTATACAAAAAAATGTTTTCGGATCCTTATTCATCTCCATGCTTATTTTTATTTATAGTAACGTCATCCCCGACATTGATATGCTTATTAAAAGACCTGTGGCCAATGAGCAGGGGTCTCCTTGGTACGAAAAATATTTCTTGCTTTTTTTCGCCCCATTGATAGTCTATTATATTTTGGACGGAAAGGCCCATCCTATTTTTGACAAAGTATATCGACCCTTCCACAATCTGAAAACTGTGCTGGTTTATGCGGCTTTTTTATTCATCGTGGGGAATATTTTTTGGTCCGAGCCCCTCAAAATACTAATGCTGCCAGTCTTTGGATCTCTGGGATTTTTATTTCATCTGATGGTAGATATGGGATGGCTACAACAAAGATACCAAAAAGATTTAAATAGTCGAAACTCTTAGCCAAGAAAGGTCTATCTTAGGCGAGTAAATAAGTTTTTTCCTCTTTCGACCACAATTTCCGGGCCGGTAAATTTTATTTGTTTCTTGATTTTTTCGGAAGTTTCTGGCAAAAAAGGCCCCAGCATATTGGCGATTACCCCCACCAGATAACAAGAATTTACGATGACCCTGCGTATTTGTTCCTCATCCTTAAGACTCCAGGGCTTTTCCTGGTTTATGTATTTATCCGAAAAAGAGATAAGTTCCCAGATGTCGGCCAGAGCCTCATTGAGTTTTATCTCTTCCATATTTCTTCTATATTTATCAAAGATATTATCAATAACTTTGGAGACCTCGGTCTCCAAATCATTTTTGAAATTAATTTTAATAGGGCTTATTTTATCACCCAAAGTAGCTACCCTAGCAGTTAAGTTGCCTAGGCCATTGGCTAAATCTCCATTGTATCTATCTTCAAATTTTTTAATAGAAAAATCTCCGTCTCCGCTGGTAGAGACTTCCCGCAACAGATAATAACGTACGGGGTCCGTGCCATATTTTTTTACAATCTCTACCGGATCTATAATATTGCCGATACTTTTGGACATTTTGTTTCCCTCCGCTGTAATAAATCCGTGGACAAAAATGGATTTTGGCAGTGGCAGCTTGGCCGACAAAAGCATCCCCGGCCAGATAGCCGCATGGAAACGTAGGATGTCTTTGCCGATGACCTGTAAATCCGCCGGCCACCAGTGCTTAAATTTCGATATTTCGACATCATCGGCCCCGGCGTAACCTATGGCGGTAATATAGTTAGCCAGAGCATCGCACCACACATACATGGTCTGCTCCGGGTCATTGGGCACCGGAATACCCCAGGACAGGTCTTTTTGGGGACGGGAAAAGCTTACATCCTCCAGACCTGATTTTATAAAAGACAGGATTTCGTTCTCTCTGGTTTCCGGAATTATTTTTAACTCCCCACTCTTGATTCTTGATTTTATTTCCTCCTGATATCTGGACAACTTGAAAAACCAGTTTTCTTGTTTAATTTTTTCCGGTTCTCTTTGGTGATCCGGACACCTGCCTCCCACTAGATCTTTTTCGGTTTTAAAAGACTCGCAACCTATGCAATAGAGGCCTTGATATTTTTTCTTGTATAAATCTCCGGATGCATAAAGTTGCAGCCACAATTTTTGCGCCCCGGGCCAGTGTCTCTTTTGATCGGAGGTCCGGATAAAATCGTCCCAGGACAAATTAAGGATTTTTTTCAAATCACGGAATTTCTCGGCATTTTGAGCGGCAAGTTCTGTGGCCGACAGTCCTGCAGCCTCCGCCGCCCTATAAATTTTTAGGCCATGCTCATCCGTCCCCGTCAGAAAGAAAACATCTTCTTCTCTTGCCCGATGGAAACGCGCAACCACATCGGCCTGGATTTTTTCCAGCGCATGCCCAATATGCGGCGCCCCATTAATATAATCAATCGCCGTGGTGATATAAAATTTGCTTTTTTTATCTTTGTCCCTTATATTCATATTTATGATCCTGACAACGCATATCCTGGCTTCGACAGCAGTAAGTCGTTATATAGCTGGCGGCAACCCGATTGTCGCTTTTTTTTGGGGATGGTTATCTCATTATATATTGGATTCCCTGCCCCACACAGACTATGGTATAAATTGTCTCTCGGAAAAGGGGTTAGTGCAAGTATCTAGGAGAAAAAAAATTAGCGATTACGCCAGAGTTGGGACAGAGGCTGTGATCGGTTCTTTGATATCCTTGTGGCTAATTCAGCCGCACAATTTATATCAGTTTCTTTATTGGGCAGCTGTTGTCACTGGAGGAGTTATGCCTGATTTTTTACACTACCTAAATAACGTCGTCGGCCTAAAGGTTCCTCAATTTTTGACCAAGTTCCATGAAGGGATTCACACTAAAATAAAATTGCGGTACACCCATCCTTATTGGGGAGGCATATCGCAATTTATTATTTGCTCCATAGCGATATATTTCGCCAAATAGAAAAGTCTGTTTAAGTTTATTAGGATCCCGGAATAAGGGATCTCTTTTTTTTGTCCCAATCTTCCAGAAGCTCGGCCATAATGGCCATGATGGGGACCGCCAGCAAGATACCAAAAATACCGCCCACCTTGCCACCCACCACCAAAGCAAAAACCACGATTAGGGGGCTCAAACCCACCGTCTTTCTCATCACCACTGGCACAATAACATGCGACTCAACTTGCTGAGCCACCACATATAAAATAAGGGTAAAAAATCCCAGCACGGAAGAATCCAGAAAGGCCACTATGACTGCCGGCACCGCCGCCAAAATCGGCCCCACCACCGGGATTATTTCAAAGGCCGCCGCGAGAAACGCGAACAGAAGCGCATGCTCTACCCCCAAAAAAGTAAGTCCAAAAAAGACCAGTACCCCGATAATCGCCCCCAGCAAGATTTGGGCCTGCAGCCACCGCCCCAGCTTTTTTTGCGACCTGATCCAAAGATGGATTATATACGGCTCATAGGCCAAGGGGGTTACCATACGTAGAAAAGTTTCTATCCCCTTTTCTTGGGCCGCCAGATAAAAAGAAAAAACCACCAGTAGCACAAAAGAAAGAAGTCCTCCGAAAACGGCTGAAGCAAAATCAGCGATACCTCCACCCAGCTTGCTTAGATAGTCCGCCGGGATAGCCAGCAGTCCCTGGACGCTAATCTTAATATCGGAGGCGACAGGCAAGGGAGCTATCTGCTCAATGCTACTCAAAATCTGTTTTTGCAAGGCCGGGTAGGTCGTAGAAATGTTTTTAAACTCGTCAAAAAAGAGGGGAAAAACCATATAGATAAAGAAGAATAAAATAACCCCTAGAGCCATATAAATCAAAATCACTCCCAGTAATCTCGGGATTTTTCTATTTTTAAGCCACCCGATAGCCGGCTCTAAAGCCGAGGCCACAATTATGGCAAAAAAGAGAGCCGCCAAAACATCGCGGATTACATAGATCAAACCCAACGCCAACAACACCAAAAAGAACCTAACGACGCTCCAGGTAGATAGGTTTAAGTTTCTTAAGTCGTAAGGCATAATTAAGATGTTTAAAAACTCTCTAATATCTTAGCCAGAGCGGCTTCTTCTCTAAACGGTCCAATTAAGGCCAAATTGAGCTTTTCCGGTTTTATAAGGTCTTGGGCTACCGTCTGAAGATCCTGCACGGTGATACTATCTATTTTAGCAAAAAGTTCGTCTATTGTCAGCGGCTTGCCGGTTATCATTTCTTCCCCCCCGACAAAACTCGCCATGGCGCTCGAGGATTCCAGCCCGATCAAAGTTGTGCCCCGGACATAATCTTTGACCCTTTTTAATTCTATCTCGGTTACAGTCTCTGTGGCGATTTTTTTGTATTCCTCCAGAGCCACCTTGACGGTTTGCTCCACATTTTTATGATCCACTCCGGCGTAGGTCACCAAAAATCCGCGGTTGGAATAGCTTTCGTGACTGCTCATCACCGTGTAGGCCAAACCCATTTTCTCGCGGATGCGATCCCACATCCGTGAGCTCCAGGAACCCCCTAGGATAGTCCCCAAAATTTCGGCCACATGCCTTTGCGGATGATTGGCGTCATATCCGCGGAATCCTATCGTCAGATGAGTCTGATCCGTTTCTTTGTAGACAATTTTTATGGCGGGTTTAGTTTGTCCCTCTTGCACCGCGGGCTTGGTGCGTACGGGAGGTGTCTCCCGCACGCCGGAAAAAATTTGAGTTATTTTGTCTATGGTTTTTGCTTCGTCAAAATTACCCGCCACCACCACGGCGGTGTTGCCTGAAACATACTGATGATTGAAATAGTCTACAAAAGACTGGCGGGGCAGGCCGCGAATAGTTTTTTCCTCCCCTATCACGTCCCAGCCGGCCGGCTGGTCGCCGTACAAAAGATTTTCCCAAACCCACCAGATATAGAGAGTGGGGGTGTCCCAGTCTTTGTGCATTTCCTCTATCACCACCTGCCTCTCCCGGTCTATCTCGCCTTCCGGCAATAAAGAATTCTTGTAAATATCCGAAAGCAAGTCCAGCGACTGGTCCAAATAAGTCTTGGCGGCTTTGATGTAATAGCCGGTTATTTCGTGCGAAGTAAAAGCGTTGGAGACGGAGCCCATGCCGTCCAGCTCGTGCTTGATATCATCCGGACTGGGGCGATTTTTGGTGCCCTTGAAAAACATATGCTCCAAAAAATGGGAGATGCCGTTGATATCTTTGGACTCATAGTCCGAGCCCGTGCCGCATAATACTAGAACAGTCACGGTGTTGGTCCCCTGCATGGGTATAGTTATGATACGCAGACCATTCTTAAGTGTTGTTTTCTTAAACATTTTTATATTAACTTTTTATTTCTTGCGATTAATCGTAAGCACAAGACCGAGAGGAATACTGGCCAGAATTACCACCAGCAAAATTACGGTTAAAATATTTTTCATAAAATTTAGGCTACTTCTTGTTGGTAACACTCCTCACAGTATACTATCTCTTTCCTATCCGGTGAATAGGAGGTCTCAAACTCATTGGGGCAGGGCTGGTCTTTGTGGAAGTGATTAGCTTGATTTTGGTATACATACTCTTCCTTGTCGCATGTAACTTGTCGCTTGTCACTGGTTCTACCCCCGCACATACAGCCCCTTCTCCAGAGCCTAAACGTATTCCTATGGGACAACCTCTCATAATGTCTGCAGTTGGGACAGAGCCTGGGCAGAGGAAGATTAAGCTTTTTCAAAAATTCCAGTTCAGTCGGAATGATGCGAAAAGCTCCCGTGCACTCCTCGCGACAACTCCCCCGGTGTTCACACGCAATAGTCTCTTTAAGTATAGATTCGTCAACTTCGGCAATATGATCGGGCAGTTCATCTGGTTGTTTGGTGGCTGTATAAGATTTTAGCTTGTCTTCTCTCCATATCAGCCCTTCATTTAGCGCCTGTTCTTTGGTTTTGGGAAATATCTCATGCGCTTCGGAATCATTATATTGAATTGGAGAAAATTCAGCCGGAAGAAATTCACCATAACCATAAACACGTCCCAGCCGGTCGATATAAGGCGTGGTATCCATTTGTTCTTTAATCCTGGATACCATTCTCTCATACTCCTCCTTTGAATATTGTTTGTTTAGAATACAATACTGGCTTTTACGTAAGCCCACGCAACCAAAAATGTCCGAGGAACTCCGGCAGAATATAGAATATTCCACATTTCTGGAATTAGGAAAGCAATTCCAAGAAAACTTCACGTTATAAGATTTATCTGCGCAAACCAAAGATTCGTATATTAGTTCGGATCCGGCACCCCAATTGGCATAATCGTAAGAATCTTTATTGGGGCCGGAAATAATATTCATGCAATATTTTGAATCTTCCGTATCTTTTATACGATAGCAGTGTTTGGAATTTTTTGAGTTATAAATATAATCTCCGCTTACGTTTACATTCTGAAGACCTTCCATAAACTTGACGGGGGCTTTTAGCCATTGCGCGTATGCTTGGGAACGGCAATTTTCAAAAGATTTTTTCGAACCAAAGTTAAGTTCCTTGAATTTTCTTTCATATCCTTCTTTGGCATGGGGTATGTTAAAAATGTGATAAGACTTGTTTCGCAATCCTATACATCCAATACAATCTGAACAATTGACGCAATCCCTAGACAGGAAAACATTTTGACAGTCTTCGCAGTTTGCGGAAAAAACAGTTTTGTAACAGCGTGTGGTGTTTACGTTTCCATAGCCAAGTTCACAACTGTCGGTCATGTGGCTATCCAGACAATTTTTGGATCTGTAATCCCATATCACATAGGCGCAATCTTCCGAATCGGTAACCGCTCTGGTAAAGTAGCAGTTTTTTATATTTGATGCGTTGGTGCAATATTCCGAATTAACCATATTTTGCACCGAGTGGTTGGGAAACGGCACCGCCAGCATCAATTCATATATCTGCTGGAGAAAGGGACGCGACCAGTCAATATCTTTTCCGTAGTCCATGGGGTTCCATGCGTCTGACAGCCAGTAATCTTTTTCGTATATTTTTATTAGAGACTCCGGAGGAAACGCCGAAAATATCGGTTGCCCCGTTTTGTCGTCCGGTTTTTTGTATAGATGCCACATGTTTCGCCAGGACATCCGTCTTGTCAGCCGACACTCCGGACACCACGTCGGCGCCGGTACCTTTATTTTTTCATAAAACTCAAAATCTTCCGGCTCTATGCGGAAATTTTGTTTACAACTTTGGCAGATTTTGGTTTCTTTTTGCACGGGAATTATCTATAAATATTGTGGTCACCGACGTCCAAAAAAACCACTTTCTCGCGGTTTATAAATTTAAATACAATCCTAATTTTAGAATTAATCGAAAAAGAGTAAAAACTTTTTAATTTCCCGTGCAGCTTATGGGTTTTGAGTCGCAGGTCAAAGGGGTTATCTTTAAAAATTAACTCTTTTTTTTCAGCAAATCTTTGCACTCTTAGAGATAGTCTTTCGTATGCCATCGTGAAGTGGGATGAATACTCAATTTCCATAACGGAGTTCTCGCAGAGAAGCCAATTTCCTGGTTTTCCCTTTTTTAGATTCTTGCATTCCAGCCCTTAGTATTTTTAAAGCTTCGTTTTCAGTTAATTGGTTTTTCTCAATAAAATCAAATTTGCTCCACATTCGTCTGGGTATTTTGACAGTAATATAGTTTTTATTTCTTTCTAAAATAGATATAGTCATAGAGTCATGATAACCGAAACAAACATTTTACACAACCTCTCTATTTAATTAGATTTTTATTTCGAATCAGCCTCTCTCCCTGTAAAAATTCATATAGCGGCCCATAGCGGAATATTGGCTATAAAATAACTATATTGATAAGTCACGCCAATTTATTTTCAAAATAAGACATTAATTCGCTTATGGATATCCTTTCCTGCTTGGCCGTATCCCGGTCGCGCACGGTGACTGTGTTGTCTTCCAGAGTCTGATAATCCACCGTAATACACCAAGGGGTCCCGATTTCATCCTGCGCGTAGTAGCGCTTGCCAATGTTGCCGCGGTCATCCCAGACAATAGTTCCTAGTTTATAGTTATTAGTTTTTAGTTGGGAATAAATCTCGCGGGCTTTTTCAACTAATTGCGGTTTATTGGCCACCAGCGGAAATACCGCCACTTTATAAGGAGCTATTTTTGGGTTTAGTTTCAAAAACTTTCGGTCTCCGTCTTCCTGGTAAGCGCTCAATAGCACCGCCAAAACAGTCCGGTCCACACCCCAGGTCGGCTCAATTACGTGCGGAACTATTTTAGTTTTAGTTTCCTCACCCAAATAATTCAGCTCCTGTCCGGAGGATCTGAGATGATTTTGCAGATCAAAATCCGTGCGGTAAGCCAGACCATAGAGCTCTTCCCGTCCAAAAGGAAAATCAAAATCCAAATCAACAGTCCGCTTGGAATAATGGGCTTTGTCCTCCCCCTCCACCTCACGGACGTGTATTTCAAGTCCTAAAACTTCAGACCACCTGTGCATCTCGGCCAGCCACAAGTCAAAATATTTCTCCCATTCTTCCGCCCGTACAAAATATTCGATCTCCATTTGCTCAAACTCGCGCGTCCGGAAAATAAAGTTGCCGGGGGTTATTTCGTTGCGGAAAGCACGGCCTATTTGCGCGATACCAAAAGGCAGTTTGGGACGCATGGTATCCACCACATTTTTGAAATTCACAAACATCCCCTGGGCCGTCTCGGGACGCAGATAGACTTCCGTAGAGCTATCCTCCACCGGCCCCGCGTGAGTTTTGAACATCATATTGAAAGACCGGATTTCCGTGAAATTATGCGCTCCGCAGTCCGGACACCCTTTCTTAACATCAATTTTATCCGCCCGGAAGCGACTTTTACATTTTTTGCAGTCCACCATCGGATCAGAAAATCCTCCCACATGTCCCGAGGCCTCCCACACTTTGGAATTCATCAAAATCGCGCTGTCCAGACCGAACACATCGTCCCTTCGGATAACAAAAGTCTTCCACCAAAGCTGTTTGATATTATTTTTTAGCTCCACCCCCAAGGGTCCGTAGTCCCAGGTGCCGGCAAGTCCTCCATAAATTTCCGAGCCGGGAAAAATAAAACCGCGACGCTTGCAAAGACTGACAATTTTTTCCATTAAGTTTTCTGGCATATAAAATTTTATAAAAGGATTTATCTTACCACCCCTTTGCCGGGCTCCTGCTCCATATCGGTGGTCAGGGAGTTAAACTCCAGCTGGACCGACTCGCTGGTAAAACTATCATTGGCCCGGAGAATAGATTTATTGGACAGCGTTATCTCATTGCCCAAGTCAGATTCGGAGGGAACTACGTATATCTGGAAGGCTCCCGTTAAGGCCGGTCCGGTAACTCCCGTCCCCGCCGGTATTTTTCCTATATTCCAATACACTTCTCCCGAGCCCTGGTCATAGACGATACGGACTCCTCCTGGATAAACCTCATTGGCCCATTTTATGTTGGCGGGGAGCGCCGTCCTTACTTCCGTGTTGAGAAGATCATTACTGAAGTTTCTGATTTCCCAGATGATAGTGTAGGAGGTGCGCGCTCCTACTTTCGGAGGTACCAGACCATAATTGGGTATGGGGGAAGAAGCAAAAGATGCTCGCGCGGCAAAAATAACTTTAGATTTAACCTTCAGGTCTAGACGGTCTTCCGATCCCACCCGCACTCCGGAGAATTCTTGCGGTATATCGGCCACCTCGGCCGAAGACCGGAGACGCAGGACCAAATTCCGGTCGCTCCCCGATCTTATGGGGAAAGAATCTCTGGTCTGGATATTAAAACTTACATATCCTTCCTCGCCTGGGCCAATCACTTGTAAATCCGCCAAATTACTGGGACTCCAAACAATTGCCCTGGTCTGGAAATCAAACACTCCACCGTTGCGGATAGAAAGGGAGTTGTAGTCCAGCAGATTGCGGCCGGAGTCGGCCGGTAAATTATTTCCCGTAGATATTTCACTCTGCGTTCCGCTTTCAAGATAGGCGCGCAGGGTTATGTTGCGTAGAGGTATTTCGGCGTTGTTGCGATAGTGCAAAGTAAAGTTGAGCACTTCCCCAGACGATACTGTGTAGTCTCTTTGACCCTCTCCTACATACCCTCTTACCTCCAGAGGACTAGATACTATTTTAATGTCTTTAACGGATTCTCCGTAGATATTGAAGCCTTGAGTTTTCTCGTCAGCAAATCCCAGACTGCTTTTAAAAACTTTTACATCCCCCTCCAGTCCGTCCATCTTCCCTCTAAAAGATATTGTTCCCTCGGTGCTGGGAGCCAGAGTCCCTACTTTCCAAATATTATTTCCGGAATCAGGCTTACGGCTGGAGGATATAAAAGTAAAACCCAGCGGATAATCAACTTTCAAAGATAGGTTTTCAAATGGGACTTTGGCGTCTGAAACATAGCGGAGATTTAATGTTACTTCCTGCCCGGAAGAAGCTACCTCCGGAGCATCCCAGGAAATCGCCAGCGGAACCCGCTCTATGGTAAAAAGCTTACCCCCTTTGGCCGAAAACCTGGCCTGCAGATCTTTAGGTTGATAGACAATGGTTGCCTCTACCAGTTTTTGTTCTCCGAGTTTTCCAAAAATTCTGGCGGTGATTTCCATGGTTTCTTCCTGTCCGGCCGTAAGAATATCTATTTTGCGGGAGACCCGCGGAGGAGCTACTTTTTCGATTCCATCTTCTATCACCCGAGAGCCGGTAGGAAGGGCTACGGTTACTTCCAAGTCTTTCAAATCAACTCGAGAAATATTTTTATAAGTTATGGGGATTTTTATCGCCTCTCCCGATTCCAGAAGATCCCGGCCTTGGATCACAATCTCCGCCTCTCCCCCTTTATTGCCTAAATAAAAGAAAAGGAAAGTGGCGCCGCCCGCAATAAGTAAAACAGCCATGGCGCCCAAAAATAATTTTATAAACTTGGGAGCGGCGGAGGGCTGGCGAAAAATTGGTTTTTTGGCGGAAGAAGCCCAATTGCCGGGAGTTTGATTGGTATTTTCCGGCAAAGTAAACCGGCGCCCCAGGCGCTTGTCCAGGTCTTTTTGATTGCTTCCGTAAAGCTCTTTTTCTAAATCCTCAAGTTTACCCATTGTTAAAGTTTAACTCTTTTAGAAAGGTCTTGCCACCGCCATTTCCAAGACGGTCAGATCCAGGGATCCGCCGTAGCCCAGTAATTTAAGAAGTTTTTTCTCAAATGAATTCAAAAAAGAATTATAAAAATGTATATCGGTGCCGGGCTCGGCTTCGTCCAGCGCTGTGATTGAGGTCTTAAGCAACTCCCATAGGTTTTCATCTTTTTGTCCCTCAAAACAATTCTTGTGTACAAGTTCAGTAATATAAAAAGCGGTTGAGTTTTTTTGATGGTCACGCCTCAACCGGCTCCATGTATTGAGGGCCGAGGCTCGCGTAAGACGCTCTCCGCTTTTCCCCAGAACAAAAGCGATATCCACCATATTAAATCTTTCCAGATGCCCCTTAAGCTTAGCTTCCTCTTTTTTAACCCCCTGGGCCATCGCCCGTATTTTGCCAAAATCTTTGGTATAAATGGAAAAAATGGCGTCTGCCTCGCCCACGGAAATTTTATTTAAGACAATGCCTTGGGTGATGTACATATTTGCTCGCTATTATGCTTTTCGCTTACTAGTTGCGGCAGTTAAAACAAAAAGTCCTCGGGTTCGATAGTGAACTCGGATTTACAATTCTGGCATTGTTTGATTTCGGGGTTATACATCGATACCAATCCAAATGTTTTTTCCTTCAAACACGATTTCTTTTCCTACTTTGAAATTCTTTTTTCCTCCGATACGCAGGCCTCGGGCATTGGTGTCTTTCTTAATTTGACTCTCATGTCGGGATAAAATATTTTCTATCCCAGCATCTCCCGCAATCTGGCATTCTACAACATCGTTTGGCTTCAATCCGGCATCTTTTCTCATATCCTGCGCATAGCGCACGAACTCCCGCACCAATCCTTCTTCTTTCAGTTCCGCGGTAAGTACTGTATCCAATTTTATTTCCGAGCCAAAAGTTATTTCTTTCACGTTTACTTCATCTTTAACCAATTCCCATAATTCCGAATTTATTTTCTTCTTATCAATTGTAACTTGTAACTTAGCCAGCGGCTGTCTCACTTTTATCCCCGCCTCCGCGCGCAGACGCAAAGCCTCCGACACAATCTTTCGCACCTCTATCATCTGCTCCTCCAATTTTATATCAATCAATTTTTTGTCGGCTTTCGGCCAGTCGGCCAGATGCACCGACTCTTTGTCGGCTCCGATTTCCCGATAAATAATTTCCGCCAAAAACGGAGTCACGGGCGCCATAAGCAGGGATAATTTTTGCAGTACCTCGCGCAGGGTTGCCAGCGCCTCCTGACCGTCGGGCGAATCCTCTTTTATCCTCTCCCTGCTCCGGCGCACATACCATAAAGACATATCTTGCACCAAATCCAAAATAGGGCGGGTAGCTTTTACGACTTCATAAGCGTCAAAGTTGGCCGTAACTTCGGTGAGAGTGCCGTGCAGGCGCGACAAAACCCATCTGTCCAGGACATTTTTAGGTTTTAGGTTATAGGTTATAGGTTTTAGTTTATATTCATAGAGTTTATAAAAACTCAAGACGTTGTAGGATATGAGGCAATATTTTTTGTAAATCTCGTCCACATCTTTCTCGGAAAAATTGATGTTGTCCGCGAGCATCACGGATGAAGACATAAGATAATAGCGGATGGCGTCCACCCCGTATTTGCCGAAAAGCACCCAGGGATCAGGAAAATTCTTTTTGGACTTGGACAGCTTTTCTCCCTTTTCCGACAAAATCGTGCCGGTAGTAATCACGTGTTTGAAAGACGGCTTGGAAAAAAGCCCGGTGGATAAAACATGGAGAGTATAAAACCAGCCTCGGGTCTGGGCGATATATTCAGAGATAAAATCGGCGGGAAAGTTGTCCTCAAATATTTTTTTGTTTTCAAACGGGTAGTGCTTTTCGGCAAAGGGCATGGAACCGGACTCAAACCAGCAGTCAAAAACATCTTTAATCCTCTCCATTTGTCCTCCGCAGGAGCATTTTAGAAAAATGTGGTCTGCGTATGGCCGGTGAAAATCTATTTCTCCCGTATCGTTGCGCGGCAATACATTATATTCAACCGGCATATGGTCAGCAGTATTCATAGCCCAACCGCCGGCACGAGCTGCCAAAGTTTCCTTGTCGGACAACCCACGCATAGCTGAATAAAGCATCCAGAGAGGATATTCATGACTTATAATCAGTATATTTTTATCGTTGTATTTCATCTCTAAATCAGCTATAGCCGAAAATATTCGTGTTCGCACGTCAGTGAGATTTTCGCCTCCGGGAGGCCTGTTTTTTATGCGATCAGCACGCTGTGGTATAAGTTCTCTATATTTATCTACAGTTCCCCCTTCAAGTATTCCGAAAGAAATTTCATGAAGTCTATCATCAAAAATAACTTTTGCACCGATTTTCTGGCTCACAATTTCGGCAGTCTGTCTGGTCCGCGTGAGAGGAGAACTGACTATTAAATCTATTTTTTCTTTGACTAACTTAGCGGCTGTCTTTTCTGCCTGAGCTCTGCCTTTTACAGTTAGCGGATGTTTGTCGGCAATTTCACTGGAGAGTATTTCCTCTACATTGGAAACCGCCTCGCCATGGCGCATTAGAATATATTTGTTTCTGGAGGGACCAGCTTTTTTATGCAGGTCTTCGCGACTACCGACTACCTCCAGTTCTCCGCATTTCTTACATTCCCAAATCGGCACCGGCGTGCCCCAGAATCGCGTGCGGTTTACGTTCCATTCCGGCGCATCGGCCAGTCCTTTACCAAAACGTCCTTCTTTCAAATGCCCGGGGTGCCAATCTATTTTTTCATTTTCTTTCAGCATTTTATGTTTCAAAGCCGAAATTTTTATAAACCAGGCTGGCTGGACTTTGTACAGGAGCGGAGTAGAACAGCGCCAGCAAATGGGGTAGCGGTGAGTAATTTTTTGCGTTTTCCAAAGACTGCCAGTCTTTTTTAATTTTTCTATAACCAAAGGGTTGGCCTCAAACACGTCTTTTCCGCGCAGGAAAGAAACAACCTGATTGTCCAGGTGAAAATTGCCCGCCTCATCCAAAATCTGCAGTAAGGGCAACTTTTCTTTTTTTCCGAGCAGAAAATCTTCTTCACCAAAAGCGGGAGCTATATGCACCAGACCAGTACCTTCTTGCGCGTCCACAAAATCCGCGCCGACCACCCGATAAGCGTTTTTGTCGTCAGTGAGATTGAAAAGAGGCTGGTATTTCCAACCAACCAAATCCCGGCCAAATTTTTTCTCGCCAGCCACTACTTCCACTCCAAGCTCGTGCGGAGGAATATTGGCCGACCAGATGTTTTCTTCTCCGATTTTATATTTCGTGTATTCCAAGCCCGGGTTTACGGCCACTGCGGCGTTGCCCGGCAGAGTCCAGGGGGTCGTCGTCCAGATTAAAATATATTCATCTTTTTTATCCGCAATTTTCAATTTTACAAAAATGGAGTCGTCTTCCTGATCCCGATAGGAATTATCCATCGCAATTTCAAAATTGGAGAGAGGGGTTTGGCAGCGGGGACAGAAAAGTGAAGTCCGCGCGTCTTTATAGACCAGCCCTTTTTTATACAGCTCGGCAAAAGCCCACCAGACGGACTCCATATATTCCGGATCCATAGTCTTGTAAGAATTCTCAAAATCCACAAATCGCCCGATGCGTTCTACGGTTTTTTTCCATTCACCGGCATAAGTCAGAACCTTGGAGCGCGCTGTTTCGTTGAATTTTTTCAAACCAAAATCCTCAATCTCCTTGCGTCCGGAAATCTTCAGCTCCTGTTCCACGATGTTTTCAATCGGCAAGCCGTGGCAATCCCATCCCCAACGTCGCTCAACTAAATATCCCTTCATCGTCCAATAGCGTGGCACGACATCTTTGATGGTGCTGGCCAAAATATGCCCATAGTGGGGCAGGCCGGTAGCAAAAGGCGGGCCGTCATAAAACACGAAACGATCGGCTTTTCTGCGCCGCTCTATGCTTTTTTCAAAAATTTTATTTAGCTTCCAAAACTCCAGTATTTCCTCCTCCAGCTCCGGCAAGGTTTTCTTTTTTTGGTTTTCAGACATTAACCTTATTTTATCCTTTTTGAGCCAAAAATCAACTCAACTTGTTACAGCTAAATAGCTTGTGACAACCCCAGCCCTAATTCCGTCCGCTCCGCCAGCTGGCGGATGGTGGGGACAAACAATAAAAAATAACGCCTTTGGCGTTATAGAATTTTATGATGGCCTATGTTTCCGAAAACAGCAGACAAAATCCCGATGATCGGAGCTACTATCAAGACTAATGTCTCAAATATTTGGCTCAACCTTCTCTAAACTCTTATTCCTTCCAGCCGGCTGCGGGCAGACGATTCTCAAGACCAAAACGTGGTCCGCTGACGAGCCCCGACATATTCCATCGTATATCTTTGATGTGCTGGCTATTTATAATACGGTCAGAGATTTTTGCCGATGCAAGAAAAAGAACATCTGTTGGCGTCACTTCAATTTCTTCTGAAAACGGTTGATTGGAAAAAATCGTCTTAGTAAATAATTTACCGCCAACCTCAATGTAGAAAATGACTCTTGTGTCCGTACTGCCGGATTTAACCGGAGGCGGCAGGGTAAGCCTTATCTGCATGATGAACCAGACCACAAATGGAATAAGCGCTACTCCACAAGCAACCCCAAAATACCAGTTCATTTCTTCCTCCTTTTTTTTGGTTCTACGCTCCGAGCTATCAACAAAAAAATACTGGATATTGCAACTGCCACGAGAGCAACAAGAAACCATCCCATTTTCTCTTCCCCTTTTTGTAAAAGACCCTACATCTTCTCCGGCAAACTTATGTTCATCAGCTGGAATAAATTTTTTAAGATTATCTGGGTGGCCGAGACCAGCATCAAGCGGGCCTCGCTTAAATCCGGATTATCAGTTATAACTCTGTGCTTTTCATAAAAGTTATGAAAAGCCCGGGCTATTTCCAGCGCGTGCCTCGGCAATCTCTGTACCTGAAAATCCCGGGCCGTGTCGTCCACCACTTCCGGAAATTTTAGCAAATGTTTAATAAGTTGCAACTCCTCTTCTTTGTCCAGCAGTTTTAAATTTTCTTCGGCAAAACCCTGAAAAGTCGCTTTCTGTAAAATACTGGATATTCTCGCATGAGCGTATTGCACGTAGAAAACGGGGTTTTTCTGAGACTGTTCGCGCGCCAGATTCAAATCAAAATCCATATGAGAGTCGGTATTGTTCATCAGGAAGAAAAAGGTTACGCTGTCGGCCCCCACTTCATCCAGAATTTCTTTGGCGGTGACATACGTACCCGCCCGTTTGGACATCTTCACCGCTACTCCGTCTTTTTTAACCCGGACATACTGATAGAGCACCGCTAAGAATTTAGCCGGATCAAATTCAAATACTTCCGCCAGCGCCTTCAGTCGCGGGACGTGGCCGTGGTGATTGCTGCCCAAAATATCCACTACCAAATCATAACCGGAAGAAAATTTTTCTTTGTGGTAGGCCGCATCAGACGCGAAATAAGTCGGCTGGCCGGTACTTCTTATCAAAACCGAGTCTTGATCATCCTCCAGGATTCCGGTCTTGGGAGAGAACCAAATTGCTCCTTCTTTTTCTTTGGCCACCCCTTTCTTTTTAAGTTCTTCCACTATTTTAGCGGTCTTTCCGGAAGACAAAAGTTCGCTTTCTTTTACCACCGAATCAAATTTTATGCGCAGCCGGTTTAGGGTGTCTGAATTTTCTTTAAAAATTTGCTCAAGTCCAAAACGAGTCAAGCGCTCTAAATCTCCCTTCTTTAAGTCTTTGCCCAGTTGGCTCACGGCGGTCTCGGCCACTTCCCGCAAATATTCTCCCAGATATCCGCCTTCCGGAAATTCGGTCTCCAACCCAAGAAGTTTCTGATACCAGTACCAAAGAGTATCCCCCATTTTTTCCACCTGAGTGCCGGTGTCGTTGTGATAGTATTCCCGCAAAACTTTATATCCGGTTTTCTCCAAGACCCGACAGATTGATTCGCCTAAGGGGCCTCCCCTGGCATTACCGATATGCAGAGGCCCGGTGGGATTGGCCGAAACGTATTCTACCCTCGCTTTCTTGCCGCTGTTTTTGTCCGAGCCGCCGTATTTATTTTCCTCGCGCAAAATATTTTTAAATTCTGTAAAAAGAATATCTGGAGAAAGATAAAAATTGATAAACCCCGGAGCGGCGGTTTCAACTTTAGCAAAAATTTCGGTATTTTTAGAGAGTTCTTCGGCTAAAATATGCGCGACATCTAGCGGACTCCTAGATAGATTTTTACCCAGCAACAAAGCAACGTTGGAAGCATAATCTCCGTGCTCCGGGTGTACTGAAGGTTCCATAGAAAAACCGAGGGTGTCATGACCCTCGAATTTTTGGGCAATCGCCTCAGTTATTTTTTTGGCCAATTCCTCCCTTATCATTTTTTAAATATAGCAGATTAAGCTGATTTTTTCCAGAAACTTGGTCTAAATTTTACTACCAGTTATACTACCCATATATGGCCGATATTATTTCCAACCGGCGCGCCTATTTTGACTATGAAATCCTGGAAACCTACGAGGCTGGGATGGAGCTTTTTGGATTTGAAGTAAAATCAGTCAAAGCCGGACGGGGTAATCTATCCGGCTGTTTTGCCGTCATCCGCGGCAACGAGGCGTATTTACTAAGCGCGACTATCCCCGCGTATCAGCCCAAAAACGCGCCGAAAGATTACGACCCGACCAGAACCCGCCGCCTGCTTCTGCACAAATCCGAAATCAAAGAACTGCTCGGGAAAACGGCGCAAAAAGGGTTGACTTTGGTGCCCTTAAAGCTGTATAATAAAAACGGAAAGGTAAAGATATTGCTCGGGCTCGCCCGCCACAAAAAATCCGGCGACAAGCGCGAAACTATCAAAAAAAGAGATACGGAAAGAGAGATAAACCGGACAATGAAAAGGGAGTGACAGGAATCGACGGATTTTTGAAAACAAGAAATCAAGCTGGAGTCGCGCGGCTCCTCCATAAAAATTCCGCGCATCAAATAAGTGCAAACTTATTCAACGGTTTCAATAGGCAACCTGCTTTGGCGCTAGCCTAACTGAAGCTGCTTCCCGGTTATTCGTAATCGGGACATCGGCCGGCTCACGCTCGTATGGCTGATCACCGGTGTTATATATCGAGCTATTCAATTCTGACCGCCTGATAGGAATTGTGAACGTATCGGGCAAAACCCGTTTCGATTTATCGAAGCTAGGCTTGTACAAATTTCTTGTCGGAAAAAGTTCGGACGGGAGTTCAATTCTCCCCACTTCCATATTAACTTGACACGAGGTTTATCTTTAGATAAACTTTAAATATATGAAAAATTTAATTGGGCTGAAAGAACTGCGGGAAAATGTTGGCCAGTATATCGCCGAGGTCAAAAAGGGCAAGTCTTTTGTCGTGGTTAGGCGATCTAGGCCTGTTTTTAAAATATCTCCTCCCGATGAGGATTCTGAACTTTGGGATACAGTGGTTGATTTTACCGAATTTCGTAAAGACGGTATTCCCGCCAGGAATCTATTAAAAAAACTCCGTCTCCTCAATGAAAAATCTCGATAAACAGCTTGGTAAATTCACTGACTGTAAAAGAAAGATTGGTAATCGAGGAGCTTATCAACAAAATTTTAGACCGAGATTTTACGGGCCTTAATTTTAAAAAACTGAAAGGGTTAGGAAGTTTATTCAGGGTCCGCAAAGGAAAGATTAGAATTATTTTTGAATTGAGAGACAACCAAGAACCAAATATCTTGACTATCGAACGACGGCGAGAAGACACATATAAAATATAAATAAAAGGTGAGAAGGGGGGAAAATGACGCACGAAAACAGAAACACCCATCCTTGCCCGCGCTGTGGGAAAATGCTAGAGCCTTCCTGGATGTTTGACAACAGTTTTTTTGTATATTCCTGGAGAAGGGCCGACCTCCCCTATTTTCTCTGCGGGGACTGCCGGGTGGCCTTTGTGGATAAAAGATTATTGAGAGCGTGTATCAGCACTTGGCGAGAAACCGAAAAAGGATTACCAAAAAGGATTTCTTTCCGTGAGGCCTGCGCCAAAGCCAAAAAATCCGTGGAAAATACCCTACACCATTACAGAGACAGGGTCGGGTATAAAATAGTATTGTACAAAAAACCCAAGCCCGTCCCGCCCTGAAATATCGGCGGGATTTTTTATAGAAACTTGCTAAATTAAGCACAGCATGCTACTCTAAAAAGAGTAGTTCTATAGTAGTCTCCTCTGCCTATACAGGCAGGTAAGGTGGGTTTCTGAAGAAAGGAGTTCTTTATGCCTCGCGAGTATCACAAGGACGGAAGTTACACCGATCGGTCGGGAGGTTCCTACCCCTCGACAACCTACAACCAGGACGGGTCCATCCGTGAACAGACCCACAACGAGAAGACATTCCCTGTCATCGGTGACAATGTGGCTGTCACCCGAGACGGCGAGGGGAATGTCCTCCACGCCGAAAAGAGGAAGTAGGCGCCGGGGAGGCAACGGTTGATGCCTCCAACAACAAGGGCTACTCATTACTGGGTAGCTCTATTTTTTATTTTATACAAGGACTTGCCAAATTTGGAGCTAGGTGCTATATTTTATATCTAGATAATTTAAAGTAGTTTTTAAAACCATCCAGAAGAGATACATTATAAACCAATATATCAGGACTTCGCCCGTGAGAGTCATTGATGACGAGGGCAAGAATTTAGGGGTATTGCCTACCTCCGAGGCTTTGAAGCTTGCCCAAGATAAAGGATTGGATTTGATTGAGATAGTTGAGACCACCAATCCGCCGATTGTAAAAATAATGGACTTCGGCAAGTTCAAGTACGAGCGGGAGAAGGGTGAGCGCGAGCACGGCAAAAAACAAAGAGAATCCGAGATGAAAGTAATCCGGATAGGATTTGCCACCGGCAAGCACGACCTGGAAATGCGCGCGGAACAGGCCAAAAAATTCCTGGAGCGGGGCGACAAGGTGCGGATAGACATGCGCCTCCGGGGCCGGGAAAAAGCTTTGGGCAACGTGGCCCTGCAAAGCTTCAACGGATTTCTAAAAATGATTCCCATAGAATTTGATCTGGAAGCTCCTCCGAAAAGGTTTCCTCAGGGGTTTTCAGCTACCATAACCAAGGGTGCCATAAAAACCAAAAAATGAGAAAAGCCGTATTAAAAAGAATAAAAATAACCGGAACGGGCAAGCTTTTACGCCGCCATCAAGGGGGGAATCATTTTAATGCCAAGCAGTCCCGCCGTATCCAAAACAGCCACAAAAAAATGACGGCTTTTTCCGGCACGATGGAAAAAAGAATGAGAGCGTATATCAATAACTAAACCAAAATGGTAAGAGTAAAAAAAGGAGTCAATGCCCTCAAACGTCGCCGATCGGTCCTGAAACAGGCCAAGGGTTTTCGCTGGGGGAGGAAAAATAAAGAACGTCTCGCGCGTGAAGCCTTGTTGCACGCGGGCAAGCACGCTTTTTCCGGACGCAAACTTAAAAAACGAGATTACCGCAAAATGTGGCAGGTAAAAATAGGCGCGGCCACTAAGGCAAGCAATGTCCCTTACAACCAATTTATGTCCAGCTTAAACAAAAAAAATATAGAGCTGGACCGCAAAGTTTTGGCGGAGCTCGCCGAAAAGCATCCGGAAGTTTTCTCCAAAATACTGGAATCGGTCAGATAAAAATATCAAACATAAAAACACCTCCGACCCAACGGGGGGTTTTTATTTTTACCTCCTCGCAAAAATCAGTGAGAGTAAAAACAGCGCGGAGCCGGATAAGATAATTGTAGGACCGGGCAGGGTACCAAAATAGCGCGAGACCAAAACTCCGGCTATGGATATAAATCCGCCGAGCAGAACCGATAAAATGATATAGCTCGACATACTGCGGCTGATATTTTTAGCTACAGAGGCGGGGATTATAGTAAGCGCGCCCATAAGCAGAGTCCCCACCAGTTTTATACCCAAAGCCACCACCACGGAAAATATCAGAAATAAAGCCAAATCATATTTACGGCCCACTCCTGATACTTTGGCCACCTCCGGAGCCACCGTCACAAAAAGCAGTTTTCGCGCCATACCCATTATCAAAATAACCATCAAAAGGGCCAGTCCCAAAACAAGAGCCAAAATCGGCATAGATAAAATCGGGAAGGTCCCGAAAAGAGATTCCAAAATTTCGGTGTCGGGAATAGTCAAAATACCTACGGCGAGCGATGCGGTAAAAAGCAGGCCCACAATCGCATCCGTCGGCAGGCGGCTCCTGCCCTCCAGCCACCACACCAAAAACGCGGCCACAACCAGAAAAACAAGAACTCCCCAAAACGGATCTATTTTATAGGAAAGGGCTAAAGCAATACCCGGCAGGGCTACGTGCGACAAGGCGTCCCCCACCAGCGCCATCCGGCGCAAAATAATAAATGAGCCAACGGCGCCGGAAGCAATTCCGATGAAAAGCGCCATTAAAATTGTCTGGTCTAAATAGGCCATATTAATTTACGTGATCGTGATGATGCTCGTGTTTATAAAATCCGCTTTCGCCGTATAGTTCGGTAAGCTCCTGCGGAGTCAGGATATTGGCCGGAGCGCCATAGCAGATCATTTTTTTGTTCAGGCACAATACATTGTCCGCGTATTTGTAGACGATATTTAGCTCATGCGAAATCATAATAACGGTTGTTCCCCGCTCGTCCCGGAGCCGGCGCAAAATCTGGTAGACCGTCTCCTCAAACCCCGCGTCAATCCCGGCCGTCGGCTCGTCAAACAAAAGCACATCGGGGTTGTCCAGCATCGCCCAGGCAATCAAAACTCTTTGTAGCTGGCCTCCTGAAATTTCCGCCAAAGGTTTTCTTAAAATGTCTTTTTCCAGACCCACTAGTGATAATTCTTTGGCCATGAAATTCAAAAAATCTCGGGAGACCGCCCAGAATTTTTTTGATTTCAGCTTAAAAAATTCCTCCACCGTAATCGGCATAGTTTTATCCACCATAAACTTCTGCGGGGCGTAGCCGATTTTAACCCCTTCCTTCCATTTTATTTCTCCACGGTGAGGGAGCAGTCCGACCAGCGCGCGAAACAATACCGACTTGCCCGCGCCATTGGGACCCAGCACCGCCAGCACCTCTCCCTTTTTTACATCAAAAGAAAGATCGCGAAGGATAATCTCCGAATCCAGCACCACCGACAGATTTTTTACCTCTAAGATTTTTTCGGTATCCATCGTCAGTCGTCATACTGAGCACAAGCGAAGTATCTCGTCAGAGATCCTTCCTGCCTACCGCAGGCAGGCATTTCATTCAGGATGACTGCTACTTAGATTAACACTATAAATATCTAAATCCACGCGACCTGTAAGTATAACCATCCCTTCTTTTTTGAGCAAGTCAGCTTTGGACACGCCCCGCAATCCGTTGTATTTTCCCAAAAAACCGTCCGCTCTGACGACACGGTGACAGGGTGTCTCCGGAGAATTGTTTTTACTCAAAACCGTACCGACGGCACGGGCCGACCGGGGATAGCCGGAAGCCCGAGCAATTTGGGCATAAGTAGCCACGCGGCCGATGGGTATTTTGCGGACAATGTTATGAACTTTTTGTCTGAAGATGCTCATCGGCTTTTTTTAAGGCTTTTTTCATCGTGGATAATTTTTTACAGGCTTCCTCCAAAGATAGCCACTCATAGGCATCGTGCTCCCAGGAAAGTTTTACTTTATCTGTCTTAGCCTCCACCAAAAACATGGCTACGAATTTGGGTATTCTTTTGCCGTCCCGCCAGGTAAAATATCGAATCGTTTCCTTGAAATTTTGGTCTATCACAAAATTCTTGATGCCGGTTTCTTCCTGAGCTTCCCTCGTGGCCGCTTGCAACCCGGTTTCCCCCTTTTCCAGCTTTCCTTTCGGAAAGTCCCAAAATTCTTTGCGTTTTTTCTTTAGGCCGGAGGAACGGATAATCAAATATTTCCTTCCCTGCGGAGTTTTCAGAAAAAAGATTATTCCGGCGGAGCGTTCAACGGGCATTAAATTGATTGTCATACTGAATGAAGTGAAGTATCTCTGGAGATCCTTCCTGCCTGCCGGCAGGCAGGCGTTAACACTCAGGATGACTATTGTCTATTTCAACATTTTTAGCATCTTCTCCAAAGGCCAAGCATTTATAATATCATTTTTAGTCGCCCATCCGCGACGCGCAGTCGCAATACCCATCTCCAGATATTTATAATGCGCCGGTGTATGCGCATCGGAGCTAATTGCCATCTTTACCCCCCTCTCCACACATTTTTTAACATAATCGTCTTTTATATCCAGCCGGTCCGGATAAGCGTCTATTTCCAAAATAGTACCCGTCTTTTTGGCGATCTGCAAAATTTCCTCAAAATCCAGGTGAATGGGGGGCCTTCTGTTTATGATACGCCCCGAGAGGTGAAAGATAATGTCCACATGGGGGTTTTCCATCGCCCGGATTATTCTCGTTGTTTGTTCCTCGGATGTTAAATTAAAATGACTGTGCACCGCCGCGCCCACGATATCCAGTTTTTTTAAAACTTCATCCTCTATATCCAGTCCCCCATTTTTATCTATATTTACTTCGGCCCCTGTCAAAATTTTAAAATTTTTGAATTGTCCGCTTTTATTTATCTTCTCAATTTCGGCAATTTGTTTAAGCAGTTTTTTCTCATCAGCCCCTCCCGTCATGGCGAGCGACTTGGTGTGATCGGTTATGAGTAAATATTCAAAACCGATTTTTTGTGCCGCGTCCGCCATTTCCTCAATAGTATTTTCTCCATCCGACCAGGTCGTATGCGTCTGCAAATCCCCCAAAAGGTCATCGTAACCAAGCAGTTTCGGCGGCATTTCTTTTTGGGCCAACTCTATTTCCCCCGTGTCTTCTCTCATTTCGGGTTCTATGTAATGCAGTCCTAGGGCTTTATATATTTCTTCCTCCGTACGCCCCGCAATAAATTTTTTACCCTTGAATAATCCATACTCGTTGAGTTTCAGGCCTTTTTTGACGGCAATTTCGCGCAGTTTGATATTGTGTTCTTTGGAGCCGGTAAAATAATTAAGGGCCGCCCCATATGATTCCTCCGGCACCACGCGCAAATCGGCATCCAATCCATTTTTCAGCCGGACGTTGGTCTTGGTAGGACCGGTAGCATAGACATGGGCTACTTGCGGGAGTTTTATAAACTTCTCCATCACCCGGGGAGAGTGTTTGGAGGTAGCCAAAATATCTATGTCGCCGATGGTCTCGCGGCGACGCAGAGCCGAGCCGGCGACTGCCGCCTGCTCCACCTCGGCAAAAGACTTAATGGTTTTCTCCAGCTCCCGCAATTCGTCCAGCATAAACCCAAGGGGCAGGCGCCCGCCAGCGCTCTTTAAAAACTCAATACTTTTTAAAATTTTCTGCTCTGATTTCTCGCCAAATCTGGGAAGCTTGGCGATTTGACCGGACTTGGCAGCCTTCTCCAAATCAGCCAACTTTTTTATTTTTAATTCCAGCCAGAGAGTTTTGACCATTTTAGGACCCACTCCCTCCACCGCCGTCAGACCGGCAATATCCACCGGATATTTTTTCTGCAGATGCTCGTATTCTTTGAAAGTGCCCCGTTTAAAAAACTCTTCAATATGCTCGGCAATTCCCTGCCCCACTCCGGGAATTTCCATCAGGGCTTTCAGTCCGCCTTTTTTATATCGCGCGCGCAGGTCGTCATTATCTATACCTTCCTCTTCTATTGCCCCGGCCGCCCGCTCATAGGCCTGCGGCTTGAAGGGCGTATCTTCCATATCCAAAAGCACGGACATTTCGTGCAAAATTTTGGAGAATTCCTTGTGGGGCATGATAGGTATAATTTAGCAGTTTTAGGGGAATAAAAAAAGCCCGAGGTCTGACCACGGGTCTTAACTATTTATTCTCTCAAGGGTTCGGCGGGCAAGCCTATCAAGCCCCTCGTCTAATTTTTTGCGGTCCAGTTTTGGATCAATCGGTTCAAAACGAAAAGTTGGTCTTTCGGTTTTGACGGTTTTCATATCAAACCTTGCTGGCAAAGGTAAATAACTCCTTCCGTTGATCATCTGTAGTTGATCTGCGGCAAACCCCACTTCGTCCAAAACCCTTACAAACTTTTCACTCACCGGATCTTCTCGATCAGATAGAGTGAGATTTTTTTTAGTTTTCCAGATTTTCATCTCACTCCTCCTTAATCTGGAATGGGTCGGTGTGCGTTTTAGCGCACTTTTCCGCTGTAGCTTTGACAAACTGAACGACCTCTTCTACCCCAACCTCTTCGTTTGCAAATTTTACGGTGAGTCTTTTACCCTCGGCGTTTGACCGTAATACAATCCTGTTGGACAGAGAAGTCTCTTTTTTCCCGTTCATCTCACACCTCGCTTTTTAAGATTTAAAGAACCAATCTAAAGCAAGTCCAAAAAATCTTTTGTAGTAAGTTTGGTGTCGGCAATAATTCCATGTAGCAAGGATTTTTTGATAGTTTTTCTGGAATGCATAGGAACCACCGTCCGAACTCCCATTTTTAAACTTACCATCACCAAATGACTGCCCTTCTGGCGATCCTCCGCAAATCCCGCTTTTTTCAAAACTTTAACAATCTGCTTTGAAGTTAAGGCGGGGATCTTAGACATATATTCTAACGGGACAAAAAAACTGGAATTTCTATTTTTCCCTGAAAGGACTTGCCTTCATAAGGAATAGGCTCCCTATGGGCGGTCAAACTTTCCAAATATAATTCTATGGCCTCTCTGACATTTTTTTCTGTTTCTTCCAGGGTCTCGCCTTGGGTGTGACAACCGGGCAAAGCGGGCACAAAACCGACATAGCCTCCCTCGGAAACAGCTTCGTAAAATACCGAATAAGAATAGATTTTTGAACTTCTTTTCATTAAATATAATGATAGTTCAATACTCAATCGAAGTCAAATAAACCATAAATAATAAAAAAAACCCGAGGTCTGACCACGGGTCTTAACTATTTATTCTCTCAAGGGTTCGGCGGGCA
>CAYHON010000005.1:26574-41800 GCA_964358425.1 uncultured Candidatus Saccharibacteria bacterium
CCCGAGGTCTGACCACGGGTCTTAACTATTTATTCTCTCAAGGGTTCGGCGGGCAAGCCTATCAAGCCCCTCGTCTAATTTTTTGCGGTCCAGTTTTGGATCAATCGGTTCAAAACGAAAAGTTGGTCTTTCGGTTTTGACGGTTTTCATATCAAACCTTTCTTTTTCCTTGCTGGCGAAGGACCGATTATCTGACTACGATCCAGTCCTTTTCCGCCCGGACCTACTACTACACTCGGCCGATTAATGACTCCACCGGTCTTCGTCTTATCTTTTTTCATCTCACGCCTCTTTTCTGTCGGGCGGGTCTTTCAAAGTTCCCGGCCAAGGTTCGGGTTCTTCTGGAGGATCTTTGAGCACCCTCACCGGAAAAGGTGCTGGCGACATCTTTCTTTTCCGTTCGGGCGAAGGTTCAATTATCTGCAGAATGGAGGGCGCTTCTCCTCCTCCGAGCTGAGCCGCTTGATAAGCATCCCTGCAGACGCGGGCAAATTCCAGAGAATTAAAATAGATTTCCGAGAAGTTTGGGGCCAGCATTATTGGTCCGCCATGTACCAAGTCTCTAAGCACGTACTTTCCTTTTTTGTCCTTACACGAAACATGTACCATTATCCATCCCTTATCTTGCAAGTCCTTGAGTATCACCTCTACTCCGTCTCCGTCCGAACGAGAGGGCCTTTCGAGACGATTAAAATCCTGCAATCCGACTACGAGAATTTCAGCCAAGGTTTTCATTCCGTTTCTCCTTTTTCAACGAACCTAACACTATCAAGTCTCACCTAAAGAATAGAGTAAAAATATAAAAACTACAAATAAAAAAATTTAACCGCAAACTAATAACTTGTAACTGAAAACTGATAACTAACTTAATATCTCTGCTTGGGCAATTCGGGCATCACCCGCTCGTCTTTGGCCCGCGTCCGCAAATCTTTTTTGAGAAGTAAAAGCAGGAGCGAGGCAAAAATAGACATCAGGCCGGAAATGAGGAACAAAACTTTGAAACCAAAAATATCGGCCACATACCCGCCCAAGGCCGAGGCGACCGCCGCCGCAATACCAACCGCAAAAACACTCTCCAGACTCCATTCAAAACTTATCCGCCACTTGTCCACGTGGCGCGTAAAAATGGAATACCAGGCGGGCACCGCCCAGGCCATCACCAGACCGTAAAACATTTGGATTAAATAAAGATGGGCCGGCTCGGTGGCAAAAATATAAAACAGAGGCACGAGGCCGCTGAAAAGATAACCCAGAAACATCGCCCAGAAATCGTCGCGTTCGCCGTCCGTCTTATCCAAAAACCTGGCGATGGGAAGCTGAAAAATAGATTTGGTTATCCAAAAAATAGCCGTGGCCAACCCCGCCACGCGAGCCGACCCCCCTTGGATATTGTTTATCACAAAAATCGCGAACACCGGCCCGAAGGCGGCAAAAGCCGAGTTATAAAAAAAATCAGCCGTTACTATCACCCGCACCACTTTGTTTATGTTTTTCAGCATAACTATTTTTCGCTAATTACTAGTCGCTATTATTAAAATCCAAAAAATTTATAAAGCTCATATATGACTCCGACAAAAATCATAAGCAATATTCCTCCTTTCCACCAAAAAGATTTATACGAGGTAGGCCGATTGAGACGCCGCCTTAATTTATGGTTGGCAGCGATTATAAGCCCCGAATCTATACCCACCCCCACGGCACCGATGGCTCCGATTATAAGTATAAAACTTTGAAATCCCAAAGCATACAGTAAAACCGGCAACACGGATACGGCCACCCAGGCCGCGCGGCCCGGCATTTTGAAATCAAATTTCAACATTTCCTGAAAATATTTGCTGGTAGCCACCATAGAGGTGAAGACGGCGAGAAAACCCACCAGACTTCCCAACATCATAGTGCCCCGCCCCACAAAAGGGCGAAGCCCCCGCATAGTTTCCTCCGATATCGCCTGCCCAGACACCCCTATCACCGCCGTAACAAACAAAATATAAATCAGGGCCGGCAGAAGCGAGCCGATGATGATGGCCTTGCGGGAGCTCGCGCGATTACGACCGGCTAAAATAACCACATCGGGTATGACTATCCCGCCCGACAGGGCAAACAGCAACACTCCGTAGGGAAAAAGAATTTCGGAAATATTAAAGCCCGAAAAATTGGCAAGTTCCGCGCGCGGCAGAAGGATAGCCACCAGAAAGAAAATAAAAACTATCAGCAGAATAGTGAGGATGCCGTTGATTAAAGATTCTTTGCGGAGAGGGAAAAAGGTTATGGCCGACACAAGAACTACTATAAAAATCATCCAGAAAAAATTGTTAAATTCAATACCCCAGAATAAAAATATATTACCCAAAAAAGCGGATCCAACCAGAAGATAGGCCAGCAGACTGCCGGATACGCCAAAAAAAGACGAAAACCAGGCCAGCGCCGAGAATTTCGGCCCTAAATATGTTTTTATATATCCCGGAAGGCGGTGAATCGCCGATGTTTCCAAGACAACTTCCGCGTAAAGCAGGTGCAGGGAAAGGGTAACGGCGGTGAGAATCAGCAACTCCAACACTCCCAGCCAAAAACCGGCCGCCGCAAAAGCAAACGGCACGCCAAACATCCCCACTCCGATTATCATCCCCGCCAAAGTTAGAGTTGCTTCCAGGGTTTTGTTCATCCCGTTAGAAATTTAGGCCTGTAATTTATATCTATTAACATTTATCTATAAGTTCCATATCTTAGTTAGTATGAAATATCAACATACATTTCTAACGGGATTCATTGTATCTCGGTAAACTTGTCTTTTTTAACCAGTTCAAAAACTTTTTCAATCAGCTTGGACGGATCAGAGTCAAAAACTACTTTACCCATTCCTTTGTGAGATCTTTGCAGGATATTTTCAATATCATCGGCAATCCCGCCCGTCCCGGTTAAAACTCCTACCGGTTTATCGTCTTCAAAGGCGATAGTGAATTCATTAAGCGTCCCTATTCTCCCGCAGGTTATAATAACCGCATCGGAAGATCTGGTAAGCAGAAGATTGCGTCCGCCGTAGCCAAAACCGGTATAAATTATGATGTCGTGATAGTCCACCGGTAGTTTGTATTTTTCTATATGCTCCCATTCGGACGAGGCCGGAGAAATACCGATTACAAATCCGTTTTCCTCTTTGGCGCCGATAGCCGCCCAGTAGGGCGTGCCGGTGGTAGCTCCGGTTACGAGGACCGCGTTGTGTTTTATAATCTGCCTTCCCAATTCCTTGGTAAGCTCCAGAGTATTGGGCGAGCAGTGTCCGGTTTCCGCCGCGCCGGATACGCAGATTTTATATTTCAGATGCATGTGTGATGGCTGTGCCATGATGATATTTTATAGATTAAATTATAAATTCTTCGTGCATTTGCGGAGCCGTCGCCGATATACCCATACGGTCTTTTACCTGCTGGGCAAATCCTTCGGACTCCCCCTTCTCTCCCTGCACCACAAAAATTTTTTGCAAAGTATCGCGGTTGGTTTCCACAAAAGCGGTCAGCTGGCGATTGTCGGCGTGGGCCGAGAAACCTTCAGCCAGCCGTATCTCCGCTCTCACCATCACCTCCTCCCCCATTATTTTTACCACTTTTTCGCCTTCCATCAATTTTCTCCCCAGAGTTCCCGAACCCTGATAACCCACCATAAGCAGGATACTGTTGGGGTCGCCCAAATACCGACGGGCGTGGTGAAGTATCCTTCCGCCGGTCATCATGCCGGCGCCGGCGATAATCACCTTGGGCGGGGTGATATCATTTATTTTTTTAGAGTCTTCGGTGGTCTCGGAGAAAATAAGTTTTTTAAAACGAAAAAGATTGGGGTGCTTCAGAAAAAGATCTTTTATCTCTTGGCGATAGCAGGAAGGATATTTCTCAAAAACTTTGGTTATTTTTATGGCGAGCGGCGAGTCCACATAAACCGGCATCTCCGGCGTCCTTTTAAAGAGGACCATTTCGTTGAGCATATGCAAGATGTCTTGGGTTCGTTCGGCGGCAAAAGCCGGGATAAGCAGAGCTCCCCGGCGAGTGGCGACATCCTCCACTGCCCTCTCCAATTTCAAGGACTTGTCTTCGATTATGTCGCGGGTCCGGCCTCCGTAGGCGGACTCAATAATCAAAATATCTATTCCGGCCACAACCTCCGGCGGAGGTAGCAGAGTGGAGGGTATATTGCCCAAATCTCCCGTAAAAAGCAGGTGCCGATTGTCGGCCCAAATTTCCACCATGGCCGAACCCAGGATATGTCCGGCATTTCGGAAACGCAATTTAATTCCTTTGGCATCCAAAGTTTCTTCATAGGGAGCTGTCTGCCACAAAGAAAAAGCTTTTTCCATATCCTCACGGGTATAAATCTCCCGGTCCTCTCTGCCGGCCAGCTCTAAAGCATCATCCAGGAGAGGCCTGGCCAGGTCGCGGGTCGGCGCGGTGGAATATATAATTCCCTTAAATCCCTCTTTGACCAGCTTGGGTATGCGTCCGATGTGATCCAAGTGCGCGTGCGAAACACACAAAAAATCAATTTCGGCCGGATTAAATCCAAAATTTTCGTAATTGTGCTCCTGAATTGTTCTGCCTCCCTGAAAAAGACCGCAATCCAGCAGGATTTTAACATCTTTGGTTTCCAGCAGATGACAGGCGCCGGTCACCTCCTGCGCTCCGCCATGGAATGAAATCTTCATAAAAATTTAATATGAATATCTGTCCACTTCTTTTCCCGAAGTGTCTTTTAAAATCAGGGTCTCTCGGGTAGCCCGCAGAAAACCTGCGCTTCTTTGCATCCAAATCAGCCACTCGCCCGAATAAAAATTGGTTCTCGCGCGATAATCGGCGACACAGCCGTTGTAATTGAGGTGGCTCGCAATATATTGCGAGCATCTTTCTTCGTAAATCGGCTCCTCGGTTTGCGGAGCGCGGCAGGCTCCGGTGTTTTGAATTATCTGCACACAGTTGTCGGAAAGATTGTCCGGCAGATCGCCGGAGGCCACCTGCGGACAGCGGTTGGCGGGCTTGGGTATAAATTTGCTGGTCTCGTTAAAATAACCTGTACAGAGATTGGTCTGGAAATTTATTTTTCTTTCCTGCCTGCCTGCGGTTAGGATGGCGCGGCCATTGGGCTTGAGTACCACCGAATCATCCGCTCCTGAGTTTAGCATACCGGGCAGAAAATAGGCTCTAGGAATGGTAAAACTTCCGCCCTTGGTGCTGCTTAACTCCATACCCGTTATGCTTATATTGTCTCCCTCGCTCCGGTTTTCTATATATATAAATTCGTTTTCCGGCAGGGCTCCGCCGCCGGAAGCATAGCCGATGACTATTTTCCCTTTGTAGAGAGAGTCCTGACCGGCGGGAATCGTCGCTGTGGATCCCGTACTGCCCATTGTGGCAGTATTTTCGCTGGCCAGTATTTTATTAGCCGCCGTGCGGGATCTCCATCCGAAAAAACCGGATACCGGCGTGATGTTATTAGCCCGCTGGAATTTCTTGACCGCGTCCACGGTGACCATAAAAAAATTACCGGTAGATTGCGGGGGGGCGAAAAAATTAAGCCGGCGCAAAAAATCCTGCAAAGTCACTACATCCGGGTTGTTGCGCATGCCATAGTACAGGTTGCGGTTGAATCCGCCGGCTGGAACTGCCGCTAGGGCCACGCTTGGTAAAAATAGGACTAATAATATGGGAATAAGGTATTTCCTGCTCATAGAATCTATTTTATCCAAAAAACCAAAAAACCGCCATGGAGCGGTTTTTTAAGTCAGCATATTGCCCTCGGGCAGATTCGAACTGCCATTACGAGCTTCGGAGGCCCGTGTTCTATCCATTGAACTACGAGGACCAAAACAACTTCAATATATTAGATTTTGACCAAAAAATACAGGGGAAGCGCGAAGCTTCCCCTGTATTTAAATCCTTCAAGTGGGGGGACAATCAAGAGAAACACTTTGTCCTTTATAAAAAAGTGAGTGCATCCTCCGTACAAGATTGCGGTGGAGTGATTATATGTTAAATTATTACACTGCCGAAATCCCGCCTAAGAAGTCCCTCTTGCCCCTCCACTTGAAGGCTCAATACTTGGTATTGAGTAATTTGTAGTTCGATGATCCAAAATAAACAAATTAAATGCAAAAACGTTAGATTCTAACTACAAATTACTCACTCCAAATATTTTTATTTTCAAAAGGGGGTTCCTCCCTTCAATTCGAGGCCCTCCGAAGAGGGTCAGAAAAGCCCCGAATTGAAAAGAATAGTGGTTCGACAAGCTCACCATAAATTTATCGACTGGCTCACCATTTATATCCTGAGCTTGTCGAAGGACAATTCTCCACTTTCTCCGCCCAAGGCGGACAAAACAGGGAATTGGGGTGGAGAGAACATAATGAACTCTCCACCTGTTGTTTGCGATAGGGACAGCCCCCTATCTCTGACGCCTCCAGTGTGTTGGGTGTTTTTTACGCGGTACCCATACCCTGAGATACAAATCCGCGACCTCTTTTTTAACTCCCCTGGAGGTTTTTAGGGAAACCGCGACTCATCGCGGATTGATCAGCCCCCTTTTGTGAGGGCTAAATACAATTCGGCATTGCAATCTCCATATAAAGAGGTTGTGGTTGACCCGCGCTGTTCAGCGGGAGGTGATGTTGATCTTGTACCTCGAGAAAATCGCATGCACCAGAGACGCCACCAGATACCCCACCGCCACAAACCACAGGATCATGGACACGAAGTCACTCGGTGGCATGTCTCGAACCACCACCGTCAGGGCCAAAAACACCCCGACAAAACAGTGAATTCCGAACCTTCTCTCCCGGAATCCATCGACCCAGATGATACCCGCGACGACAAACAGACACCCTACTACCCAAAACCAGAAACCTAAGCAGTCACCACCCCACTCTGTGTAGTAAGCCTTGGTGGCCAGACCCACAGTAGCTAGAGCCGTGATCTGGGCGATGATAAATCGTACGAATGCCCACATTTTGATACCCCTCCTTTCTTGGTTTACCTCTTGAGAAGATTTTGGCGAAGAAGGTTGTTGTTCTCGCGGAGCTCCAACAAGACATAGTGGAAGGCCACAAGAATCCCGATCGTCAGAAAAATCTGTACTGTCAACAAAATCCCGGAAACCATAATCAGACTCCTTTCTGTGAATAAACCTATTAACTTTTCAATATCCCCATTATACATCAAAAAACTAAAAAAGTCAATGTTTCTATGACTTTTTGGCTTAGATAAGCTATTTTTTGTACTAAAAACTGTTTAAGGTGATGCAGATCCTTCGCTTCTCTCAGGATGACAAACCAGTAGTATTCGTGGCAACCTAAAAAAGTCATTCTGAGCCGTAGGCGAAGAATCTCTGCCTTAATTTTCACTCAAATCATCAAAATTCGGGTTTTTACTTCTTATCAAATCAATCTTTTTCTTTCTGATCCATCCCTTTATTTTCTTCTCGGCAACTATGGCCTCCGTGGGGGTTGGAAAAACTTCATAAAACACTAATTTACTTATTTTATACTTTTTGGTAAACCCTTCTATCAAACCCTGCTTGTGTTCGGATATTCTTCTAACCAGGTTATTGGTCATGCCAGCATACAAAACAGTATTCATTTTATTCGTGGCTATATACACATAAAATTGTTTGGACATAAAGACGAGCCGCAGAGTTTATACTGAGATTCTTCACTACGTTCAGAATGACAAGAATATAAGAATATCCTTCGCGGAGTTTAAACTGAGCGTAGCGAATGTGCTCAGAATGACAAACATCAACTACTCAAAATTTTTGCGAGAAATTTAAGTGTGGCGGTCCGCCACGATACTCGCCCCGAAAGAATACGGTTTTATCACCGGCGCAAAGCCGTAGCCCTTGATCATGCCGGTAACGCTGTCAATCAAATCGCGGGTCGGACCGTTGTGCCCTACATCTACATGAATCTCGTTGCCCTCCCAGAAAAAATCATCACCCAATGTTTTTTGCAGATGGGTGCGCATTTCCTGCGCGAGCATAATGGAGTTGAGCGCCTCCTGCCAGATGCGGTCGCGCATTGTCGCAAATTTTCTTTCCTCCGTTTTGGTCCAAAAATGCACCGCCCCGTTGCCCACGCGCCAGACGGTCAAAGCCGTTACCAAAAAAGACGGTTCCGCCGCGCGCGAATCCGTCCCGATAATAATTTTATAGAATCTCTCCGGCTGGCTTTTTACAAAACCGGAAATTTCCTGCAAAACCTGATCTATGGTCAAAATACCTTTCGTCTCGCTGTGAAATTTTATATCCTCTACGGTCATAAGTATTTTCCAATATAGCTTAAAAAAGACTGTTTTGCAAGTCCTGCGGGAGCACGTACGAATCGCCCGTCAGCTCCGCTTTGACGATGCGGTTCATCCGGAAATTACGGACGCTTTTGCGAAGATGGCAATAGGCCTCAATCTCCGCCCCTTTTATTTTATATACATCTATCAGACGGACTTTGTGGTAGCCCAGTCCCTCGCTGTCTTCCGACGATACGTATTCAATCGCGAGACGCCTCCTTTGCTTAAATCCCTCCTCCACCGTCTTGGGCACGGTCTGCTGGATTTCCTTCTGCCATGCCACCGGCACCGAGTGAACTTTGCGGTCTATGTAGGACTCAAAAAGCACGTGACCGTTTTTTTTGCCGTACTCATAAAGATTTTTGGTCACCTTCACATCCTGCAGGCAGTATTCTTTTATTTCTTTTATTCTTCCCTGCTTGTACCATTCGAGCGCCTCCAGACCGTTGGCTGATTTTGATTCCCCCAAAGTTGCTTGCGCGAGCCCTGCCAATCCCACGCGGTGTCCCAAAAAATTGGTCACGTCTTCAAACATATCTGTTAGAGCAATCGTGGCCAGAGATACTTTTTTCATATACGGCTCCAGCACCGGCAAATCAAAAGTTTTGATATTGAAGCCTATCAGGTGCTCCGTAGTCTCCAACATTTTTTCAAACTCGGGTAATTCGTGCTCCTCAAAGGCAAAAAATTTATCCTGCAAATACGAATAAACCCCGGCGACCGAGACGCCGAGTTCTTTTATTTTGTCTTTTCCGCCGACCTCCGCGAAGGACTTTTTGGTTTCCAAATCAAATACTAAAGTATCATGAGGCATGGGAAGTAATATAGCTGAAAAATCGATTATTGTCCATCTCTGCTACCCCAGCCCTAAATTAAAAAAACCGCTTATCCACAAATCAGTGGAGGCGGCTTAAATTATTTACGCGGTAGCAATCCCCGCTTCCCGACACAATCTTTCCACACCGGCAATGGTTTCCTGGGCTCTCTGCGCAAGAATATGGTGGGAAGTAATTGGATACACTTCCACGTGTTTTATGATTCCGCTCAGTACAGCCGGGTGTTTTCCCCCTTCATCTTCCAGAAACGAAAGGTCACAGGTTACAAATATACAAAATGTGCTTTCAGGAAATTTTTTTCTCCAAATTTCCAAAACTCTCTCGATAACCTGATAATCGTCTCGAGACCAGGTTTTACCGTTGGATATGAAGCAGTGGTTAGCCCATGGAACTCCGGCAAGTATTACATCCCGGAAAGAGTTTTTAGGCACGCAACAATCGTAAAAGACGGAAACCTGTCGAGTACCAGCATCGTCTCCCAATCCCATTTGTCTCCCTTATACTAAAACGAGTTTTATTTACCCGGTACTATTTTTGTTATATTCCTTTTTCAGCCTTTCCACAAGCCCGCCTAATTTTTGACCTGCTCGTTCAACTTCCTCTGACGTTTGCGGTAGTTGGCAAAATTTAGGCGGGTTTTCTTTTATTTATCGCCTCCTCAAGTTTTTGCACAATATCCTCGGTGGAAAATCCGTAAGTCTCATATCCCCCTATTTTAGCCGTTGGACTGTTGGCTTCGTGAAAATCAGATCCGGCGGTACGTAGAAGATTTTTGGCAATGGCGAGATTTTGTACAAACTCCGCGTCATCTTCCGAATGCGCCGAGGTAAAAACTTCCAGGCCGTCCAGTCCCACTTTACATAATTCTCCCAAGAATTTTTCCAGCCCTTCATAGTCACCGGGGAACTGGATTGCCGGATGCGACCACACCACTACTCCTCCGGCCCCGTGGATAAGTTTTATGGATTCGCTAAAACTCGTATGCCGGCGCTTGTGGTAATGCGGGCTGTCCTCCAGCAGATAGGCCTGAATAAACTCGCCTACGGTGGAGATAGGTCCAAGCTTGGCTTTGTTTTCCGGCCGGCGCAAAATGGCGCGGGAAATATGCGGCCGCCCCACCACCGAGCCTGTTTTTTCTTTCAAAACGTCCTCCCATTCTACGACAAAACCGAGGCTTTTTAAATTTTCTATCGTCTTCTGCGCCCCGTCCGTCCGGTCCCGTTCGGATTGCTCCAGCGCGGATAAAAGCTCCGGATTAGTATGGTCAATGCCGTAGCCCAGGACATGGGACCCATGCTCCTCAACCGATATCTCGAGGCCGGGTATCACTTTTACTCCCTTTTCCTCTCCCGCGCGCAGAGCCTCGTCCAATCCTTTTACGGTATCGTGATCCGTAAGAGATATGGTCAAAACTCCCGCCTCTTTAGCCATCTCCACCACCTCCGCCGGTATATGCCGTCCGTCGGAGGCGGTGGAGTGGACTTGTAAGTCGATGGTGTTCATCAGTTGTGCCGGCTTAATTTCTTCAACGCCTCTTTTATTCTTTTTTCAGCGCTTAGGTCGCTGGGCGCAGACGCCAAAGCCTGGCGGGCTTCGCTTTGCGAATAACCCAGCGCCATCAGGGCCTCCAGCGCGTCTATTTCTTCACGCAGTTCCGGAGCGTCTATCGTGACCCCGCGCCCGGCCAGCTTGTCTTTTAATTCCACAATAATCCTCTCGGCGGTTTTGCGGCCGATGCCCGAGACGCGGGTCAGATACGAATGATCCCCCGCCGAAATCGCCCGTTTCAAATTATCCGCCGAGCCCACCGACAAAACTCCAAGCGCCGTCCGCGGACCCACCCCCGACACACTGATAAGCATTTCAAAAAAATCCAATTCGCCCAAATGCAGAAAGCCGTACAATTCCATCGCGTCTTCCCGCACCTGCAGATGGGTCCATATCTTGACTTCACCCATTTTTTCTGGTATTTTTTGCAGAGTTTCCGTGCCGACAAAAACTTTATACCCCACTCCGGCCGCATTTAAGACGATGTATTTTTCGGTTTTGAGTTCTATTTTACCTTCCAGGAAATTAATCATGTTTATATAGTATAATAACCTCTATTGTGCCGAGATTCAAATGTTTAAATTACATTCCAAATTCAAGCCCACCGGCGACCAGCCGCAGGCAATAGAAAAACTGGTGGCGAATTTGCGCGCCGATGTAAAACACCAGACGCTTTTAGGCATTACCGGTTCCGGCAAGACATTCACGATGGCCAATGTAATAGAAAAAATACAAAAACCGACTTTGGTTATCTCGCACAATAAAACTTTGGCCGCCCAGCTTTACCAGGAGTTCAAAGAATTTTTCCCGGAAAACTCCGTGCATTATTTCGTCTCCTATTATGACTACTACCAGCCCGAGGCGTATATGCCCACCACGGATACATATATAGAAAAGGACGCCAAAATCAATGAGGTAATTGACGGATTGCGCCACGCCTCCACCGCCTCTATCTTGACCCGCCGAGATGTTTTGATAGTCGCCTCTGTCTCCTGCATCTACGGCCTCGGCAGTCCGGAAGAATATGAAAAAGTTGCCCTAAATTTAAAAGTCGGGGATTTTTTGGACCAAAAAATACTGGCGCGCCAGCTGGTCATCCTGCAATACGTCCGCAACCCGATTGACCCCCGTCAGGGGCATTTCCGCACACGCGAAAATACAGTGGAAATTTTTCTTCCATCGGGCGAGGAAATCGTGGCGGTGGAGATTGAAAAAAATATAATCGCCTCCATCAAAAAAAGAAAAGTTGCCCTGGATTCCGAATTCTCGCTTCTTGATTCTATCCGCATTTTTCCTGCCAAACATTTCGTCACGCCGGAGAATCGGCTAAAACTCTCCATCGAAAATATCAAGGCGGAGCTGAAAGCCCGGCTGGCCGAGCTGAAAAAACAAAAGAAAGTGCTGGAGGCGGCGCGCCTAAAACAACGAACCGAGTTTGACCTGGAAATGCTCGCCTCCACTGGCTACGTCAACGGCATTGAAAACTATTCGTGCCAGCTCGATTTCCGCGAAGCCGGATCTCCCCCTTTCACCCTGCTGGATTATTTCTCCTATGCTTATGGCCAACCGAAAGACAATTCTTTTCTGACGATTATCGACGAGTCCCACGCCAGCCTCCCCCAAATCCGCGGGATGTATTTCGGCGACAAAAGCCGCAAAGACGTTTTAATAAACTACGGTTTCCGTCTGCCTAGCGCCCGCGACAACCGTCCGCTTACTTTTGAGGAATTCGGCCAGAGAGTCGGGCAAATCACCTACGTCTCCGCCACGCCAAGCGACTATGAATTAAAAAAATCGGCTCACCACGTCGCCGAGCAAGTCATCCGTCCCACCGGCATACTGGACCCGGAAATAGAAATACGAAAAACTAAAAACCAAATGAAAGACGTGGTGGCCGAAGTCAAAAAAAGAACGGCTAAAAATCAGCGGTGTCTGGTGCTGGCCCTCACCAAGCGCCTAGCCGAAGACATCGCCGATTATCTGTCGGAGGCGGGGCTCAAAGCCGAGTATCTGCACTCGGAGGTTAAAACTTTTGAACGCAGTGAAATCCTCAAAAAACTGCGCACCGGAGAGTACGAGGTCTTGGTCGGCATCAACCTCCTGCGCGAAGGGTTGGACCTGCCCGAGGTATCTTTTATCGCCATCTTGGACGCCGACAAAGAAGGGTTTTTGCGCAACCGCACAACTCTGCTCCAGATTATCGGCCGCGCCGCGCGCCATCTGGAGGGCAAAGTAATTTTATACGCCGACACTCTGACAGGCTCCATAAAATCAGCGGTTGGCGAGACAAGACGGCGCCGGAAAATACAGGAAGAATACAACCGAGAAAATAACATAACTCCGGCAAAAATAGAGAAGGCTATACAAAAATCTTTGCTGGAGGAGATGAATAAGCAAAAAGAAACTCCACTGCCCGAAGGGCCGACCAAAGAGGTTGTAAAGGAACTGGAGCGTCAACTTAAAAAATCCATCAAGGAACTCAACTTTGAACTGGCCGCCGAACTGCGGGACAAAATAAAGCTACTGAAGGAACCTGACAAACAGCTTTGACAAAAAAGAGTATTTTTGGTAAGGTAATTCTACTTTAAATTTTTCACTTAAGCGAAAGCGAACATGCCTATCACCAAATCGGCCGAGAAGGCCCTGCGACAATCCAAAAGAAGAAAAGCTAAAAACCTCCAGCGCAAGGAGGCCTATAAAGATATCGTCAAAGAAGTGCGCGCGCTGATAACTTCCGGCAAAACCAAAGAGGCTGTAGAACGGCTTCCCAAGCTCTACAAGACTTTGGACAAGGTGGCCAAATCGGGCTTCATCAAAAAAAACAAGGCCGCCCGCCTCAAATCCCGCGTAACCAAATTGGTACAGAAAAAATTATCCTAAGATAATCTTCTCTATTGCCTCCTCCGGCCCGGTCAGGCCGGTTTTTATTTTCCAGTCCTCTTCAAAAAATTTCATAAATCTGGCCTTCAGTTTTTCGGCCGGTATGTTTTTTAGCAAAGCCCCCAGTTTTTTAGCAACAAAGGGGTGGATAGGATACCCGCCGGGTAATTGACCGGATTTTTCCTGGATATCTTTTAAAACAAGAGCGTGACGGCTAATACCCGCGAGATAGGCAAAAATACGGTGCGCGTCCTCACCCTGATGGATTAGCTGTAATAAATCCGCCAAGGCGGTCCGACGCGAGGTAAAGAAAGCGTCCCCCAGACCAAAAACATTTTTTTCAACTTCTATTTCCTGTACCAAAGTTTCCCCTCCGGCCAATATTTTGTCCAGCTCGCCCGACACGGCCCACAAATCCCCGCCGAATTTCTGCAGGTACGCGAGATGAGCGGGGAAAAGTTTTACCCCTTTGCGGGCCGCCTCCTCGCGTATCCATTTGGCCAGAGCGGCTCCTGCCAGCAGTTTGTATTCCTGCGACTTGTCGGAGATTTTTTCTAAAATTGCGGCCTGCCCCTTGGTCGCCTCCTTGTCCCACAAAACTATTACTGTTTCCTTGGAATTTTTGTACGGCTCTATGGTTGATTTAAAAATATCAAGATTTTGACATTTAAAAATATTTTCAATCACCACCAGTTTTTTGGCGCTGAAAAGGGATTGCGAGCCGGTAATACCTTTTAGACTTTCTATATTATATCCTGAGCTTGTCGAAGGATCCTCCGCGTCCAGCCGGTGAAAATCAAAATCACCCGCGTTTTTTTCGCGGTATCCGGAGATTATTTCTCGCAGTTTTTTCCGGCTGCGATAGGTGTCTTGTCCGAAAATTAGATAAATCATAGGTCTAATAGGTCCTATTGGTCTTGTCTATACTATCTTTTCTCATCCTATAAAGTCTCTCGGTAAAATCACCTTCTTCTAAGAAATTTTGTTCAAGGGAGAGCAGTTGTCGGTCTAACAGATAGTTTGCTTGATGAATCAGGCAAACCGCACAGTTAGCGGCGGGTTCTGGATTTTCAAGATAAGACCCATAGGTCTCATAAGTCTTATCAGACCTATAAGCAAGCTCTCGGACTACGCGAGCTTGCGGGTCTTCTTTGTTCCAAAGCCGCAAACTCTTTTGCCTCAAAAAATCTTCGTAGTCAATAAGTAGTTCCTCCAGACTAGCGCGGGCAACGCCAACAAGTTTAAGTTCGGTTTTTTTAGAAGTACCCGAAGCCTGACAGCCTTCGGCGATATTCTGTCTGCCTGAACGAGCGGCTTGAATCATCTGGTCTCTCATCCTAGAACTGGAAACAAATTTTTTACAAAACTCCGCAGTCAAATCATAAACCAAGGTAGTTGTTTGGTAAGACTTGAGGTTGCGATATCCTCCGTGCGGAGGAATGAGTTTTTCGTTTTGATGATTTTGATAAGCCATATTAGTCCTATAAGTCTTATGGGGTCCTATTTTATGGAGTCGTTGTGGTCGCCGTATTACTCGTAGTAGTGCCGGTATCTATAGAAGGTGGTTCAACAGTGGCGGGAGGTGGAGATACGGGCGCAGTCTGCACCATCCCGCACGCGCCCGGCTTTACGCTCACCGCCCCCGTG